>CBFGOB010000037.1:0-13368 GCA_965650215.1 uncultured bacterium
CTTTTCGACGAGATCGAGAAGGCGCACCACGATGTGTTCAACGTGCTGCTGCAGGTGCTGGATGATGGCCGGATCACCGACGGCCAGGGCCGTACGGTCGATTTCCGCAACACGGTGATCATCATGACTTCGAACATTGGCTCGCAGTTCATCCTCGACATGGACAATGCCGAGCAGCGGGAAGCGATGGTGCTCGATGCCTTGCGCGGCCATTTCCGTCCGGAATTCCTCAACCGGATTGACGAGACGATCATCTTCGACCGCCTGCAGCGTGCCGAGCTTGCGACGATTGTCGACCTGCAGCTCGAGCGCGTGCGCAAGCGTCTGGCCAAGCAGGGCTTGGCGCTTGCGCTGAGCGAGGAGGTCAAGGAGTTCATCGGCAACCAGGGATATGATCCGGTTTACGGCGCGCGTCCGTTGAAGCGCGCGATCCAGCACCTCCTGCTCGATCCGCTGAGTTTGGATGTGCTCGACGGGAAATTCGTCGAGGGCGATGTGATCCAGGCGAAGCTCGCCGGCGGGTCGATCGTGTTCGGGACCTAGGGCCACGATGTCGCTTGAGCTGGCGGTATGCGGGGATATCCACGGTGAGCGATGGCGGCTGAAAGCCGCCATCGCTCACCGTGGCTGCCATAGGCAGCCACTCCATAAGAACGATCGGAGTGGTGCCCTCAGAGCACATCTTGGGGTACGGCGATTTTTCAAATCGCGGTGGCTTGCCGCCACGGATCAATCCTTGATCACGATGATCGCGCGCTTGCGGCGGGACTCGATCCAGCGCTCGTATTGGGCGGAGGTCTTTTTGCGGCGGACGCGTTCTTCGACGATGTTGCGGATCTCGCCGAGGCTGGGCACGGGACCGAAGGTGATTTTCGTCGGCTTGACGATGGTGAAGCCGTTGCTGTCCACCAGCGGGCCGATGAGAGTGCCTTCCTTGGCGTCGAAGATGATGGCGGCGAATTCCGACGACAGGTCGGTGCGGGGCACGTTTTCCTGGGTGCCGCCCTGATCGGCGAAGGCATCCTTCGAGTGCGCCTTGGCGAGCTCGGCGAAGTCCTTGCCGGCCTTGAGATCGGCGAAAATCTGCTCGGCAAGCGCGAGCTGGCTTTCCGGATTCGCTCCGGGATTCGCCGGATCGGATGCGGGGATGAAGATCTTCTGGAAGCTGACCGTGTCTTTCGTGACGTCACGCAGGTCGTTTTTGATCCTGGCGTATTCGTTGCTGATCTCGTTGGGCAGCGGTGGCGGTGCATCGGAGAATTGTTCGGAGCGCATCGCCTGGACGATCATCTTCTCAAGCGTCATCTTGCGGTAACCGTCCATGGTCAGACGGCTGCGGCGCAGCTCCTCGTTGAACTTCGACTTGTCGCCGTTGTAGAGGCTGTTGATCTGGCGCTTGATTTCCTCGTCGACGGTGTTGGGGGGCAGCGAGGCGCCAAGCTTCTTGAACTCGTCGAGGATGATTTGGCGGTCGATGAGTTCCTTGACGATGTTGTCCTTGGCTTCCTTGAAGCGGGTTGCGAATTCCTGACCGCGGCGCGGGTATTGGGCGTTGAGCTGGGCGGCGATCGGGGCCAGCATGAAGGTGACTTCGTTTTTGGTGATCACCCGGCCGTTGACCTTGGCGGCGATGCCGTTGACTTCGATCGGGCGTTGCTTTTCCTGGGCACCGGCGATGGCCGTGAAGCTCAGGGCGAAAAGGAGTGTGGCGGCTGAAGACGATTTCATGATGAGAAGGGGAAAACCGGAGAAAGACATCCCCGGGATGCGCTGACAGGCTTTCCCATGCGGCATGGGATTGCAAGCGGGGAGTGGAGCAGGATTGAGGATTGGCTTTGGCCCGAATCGCTGCTACAGCAGGATCCGTCACCTTGATGGAAGCCCCCAAACCACGACTCTGGAGCAACCGCGAGCCGATCCTGGGAGGGATCGCGCTGGCCTTGCTGTTGGCCGGCTGCTTCCTGGTGCTCAGGCCTTTCATGTCGGCGCTGATGTGGGCGATCATCCTGGCTTATTCGCTCTCACCGCTGCAGCGGACTTTCACCCGCTGGTTCCGCGGGGCGCGGACCTTGGCGGCCTGTTTGGTGACCCTGACGGTGACAGTGATGTTCGCCGGGCCGGTGGTCTTGATCGGCGTGAGTTTGTCGCAAGATGGCAGGGATTTGGCGCATGCGACGCGGGACTGGTTCATGAAGGCGCCCGATGTGGCCCCTCCCTGGCTAGGGGGACTGCCGGTGGTGGGTGACGAGCTGGGTCAATACTGGCACGACTTCGCGGTCGGCCGGAAGCATTGGATGGACCAGATCGACAAGCAGGTGAAGTCGTCCCCGGCGGAGGAGGGCGAATTTTCCGGCACGGCTGCCGCTCCGACCCGGGTCGAGACCGGCGTGTCCGAGGAATCCTCACACCTGATCGTGATGGTCGGCAAAGGTCTGGCGTGGGCGCGCTCGTGGCTCTTGAGTGCGGCCAAAGCGGTCGGCCAAGGGGTGTCGCAGGTGCTCATCAGCGCCTTCCTGGCGTTTTTCCTGCTGCGTGACGGACCGGAGTTGTCGCGGCGTCTGGGGGTGGCGGTCGAGCGGCTGGCCGGCGATCGGGGGCAGCGCCTGATCAAGGTGGCGGGCGACACCGTGCGTGGAGTGATTTTCGGGATTTTGGGTACGGCCCTGGCGCAGGCCCTGGTGGCAGGGCTGGGGTTCTGGATCGCCGGGGTTCCCGGAGCGGTGCTGCTTGCGGTGCTGACCTTTTTCTTTGCGGTGATCCCCTTCGGTCCGCCCCTGGTTTGGGTGCCCGCGACGTTCTGGCTCTTCGCGCAGGACCGCACCGGCTACGGCATTTTCATGATCTTCTGGGGACTGGCGGTCATCAGCAGCGTGGACAACATCCTGCGGCCCTATCTCATCAGCCAAGGCAGCAAGACCCCATTCGCGCTGGTGTTTTGCGGAGTCATCGGCGGTGCGCTGGCGTTCGGTCTCGTCGGGGTATTCCTTGGGCCGATCCTGCTGGCGGTCGTGTTCCGCCTGATTGTCGAATGGACCTCCGGCCGCGAAGGGTCGGATCCGATGGAGGATGAGGATTCCCTGTTGCCCGATGAAGAGCTTCGAACCCCTGTGCCGGCCAATGACGCCTAGTCCGCAGGCTTTGAAGCGGGTCATCGAGGTGTTCGAAAGCAATTTCCGTGATCGGGGAGAGCTTGGCGCATCGATCAGCATCTGGCAGGACGGCACCGAGCTTTTGTCGCATGGCCACGGCTGGTGCGAGCGCGAGCGTCAGCGGGTTTGGAACTGCGAGACGATGGTGCCGGTTTACTCCGCGACCAAGGTGCCGTCGGCCGCGACCTTGTTGTTGGCTCTGGCGGTGCGGGGGATGAACGAACAGACCCCGGTGCGCGAGGTTTGGCCGAGGTTTCCGGTGGCGGATGCGACTTTTGCGCATCTGCTGTCGCATCAATGCGGGCTGCCGGTGCTGGATCAGCGGGCGAATGTCCTCGATCACGCAGAGGTCGTGGCCGCCATCGAGGCGCAGCTGCCGGCCTGTTCTTTGGTTGATGGTCATGGCTATCATCCGCGGACCTACGGCGCCTTGGTCGAGGAGCCCGTGCGCCGCCTGACCGGCTTGAGTCTTGGCGATTACTGGCAGGAGGAAATTGCCGAGCCATTGGATCTCGATTTCTGGATCGGCCTGCCGCAGTGCGAATGGCACCGGGTCGCGAGACTCTATCCGGGCAAGGCCGACAAGGATGATCTCGCGGATGCGTTTTACAAGCAGCTCACCACCTCCGGCACCTTCACGCGCCGGGCTTTTTCCTCACCACGGGGGCTGCATGCGATTCACGAGATGAACGATCCCAACGCATGGGCCGCAGGGCTTCCCGCCCTGGGCGGTGTGGGCACGGCCGGCGCGCTGGCGAAATTCTATCAGGCGGTGATGGGTCTGTTGCCAAGTCCGCTGCCACAGCAGGTGCGCAAGGCCTTGATGACCCGGCAATCGTCCGGTGACGACCGCGTGCTGCTCAGGCCGACGGTCTTCACCTGCGGCGCCCAGCAGGATCCGGTCGATGCGCAGGGGTGGAAGTTGAGGCATCTTTACGGGCCGTCAACGCTTGCCTTCGGTCATCCCGGTGCCGGCGGCAGCCATGGTTTCGGGGATCCCGAAAGCGGCATTTCGTTTGCCTACGTCATGAACCAGATGGACCTCAGCGTGATGCCTGGACAGAAGTGTCTCAAGATGGTCGAGGCGCTGTTCACAGACGCTGGCTGAATTCATCCTTCACGCCGAGCGAGAGGACGAACCCGGTCATCAGGCGGATCGTGTGCTCGATGTCGTCGAGGTGGGCGGTTTCGACGACCGAGTGCATGCAGCGCAGCGGCAGGGAAATCAGCGCGCTCGGGACGCCGCTGCGGCTGTGGAAGATCTTGTCGGTGTCGGTGCCGGTGAAGCGGCTGCTGGCCTCATGCTGGATGGGCAGCTTGGATTTCTTTGCAAGCGCCTCGAGCCGGGCGACCACCAGCGGGTGGTTGGCGGTGCCGTGGGTCAGGGTGGGTCCGCCGCCGAGCGTGACTTTGCCGTGCTTGGCGGGATCGAGTCCCGGCGTGTCGGTGGCGTGGGTCACGTCGATGCAGAGGCAGAGGTCCGGCTGCAGCCGATAGGTGGCCATCACGGCACCGTGGCCGCCGATTTCCTCCTGGATGGCATTGAGGCAGACGAGGGTGAACGACGGTTTGCTTTTCGAGGCCGCGACGCGCCTCATCACCTGGGCGATGATGTAGCTGCCGATGCGGTTGTCGAGGGCGCGGCTGACGATGCGGTTGTGGGCGAGGTCCATCGGGCCATCCTGATAGACCGCCGGGTGGCCGACGCGGATCCCGAGCTGTTCGACCTCCTTGGCGTTTGAAGCCCCGACATCGACCCAGAGGTCGTGGATCGCGGGAGCCTTTTCGTTGCTCAGGCTGTCGCGGCGGAGGTGGATGGCGGTGTTGCCGATGATGGCGGGAACGCTGCCTTTCGAGCCGAGAATGTGGAGCCTGCGGCCGAGGCCCGCGGCGGCATCCGAGCCGCCGACGCGGTCGAGGCGGATGAATCCCTTGTCGTCGATGTGCTTGACCATGTAGCCGATTTCATCGGCGTGGGCCGCAAGCATCACCACCCGCTCCGACTTGCCGGGAAGGGTCGCCCAGGCCGAGCCGTAAGCATCGCATTCAACCGTGGCGGCATGCTTGGAAATCCATTGGCTCCAGACTTTTTGTCCGGGCATTTCAAAGCCGGTGGGACTCGGGGTTTCGAGGAGCTGATTGAGGAACTTGCGGTCTTCCAGTTTCATGGAGGGGATTCAATCAGGCACTTGCCGGGTGGCAAGTCTTGAGCTGGGAGAAGATGAACCACGGATGGATACAGTGAGAGGGTTTTAAGGAGCATGAATTGCCTGTCCCTCGATCTTTGATGGCAGGGTCGTTTTGATGAAACGACCGCCACGCCGCGGTCCGCATCAATCCCAGCGGGCATCTTATCAAAATGCCCCTACCAGGCTTGGATCATTTCGATGATGAACCGAGAACGAGGGGCTGATCACTAGTCCACCTGCACGATGGTTTTCCGCCAGAGGCGGGCACCCATGCAGATGCAGGCGACGGCGAGGCCGGCGGCCAGCCCCCACCAGACGCCGCGTGCGCCGAGGTCCATCGAAAAGGCGAGCCAGGCGCCGAGTGGGATGCCAACGATCCAGTAAGACAAAAAGCCGGTCAGGGCAGGGACGCGGGTGTCATGCATGCCGCGCAGCATTGAGGCGGATCCGACCTGCAGGCTGTCGAAGAGTTGGAAGGCGGCACAGATCGCCAGGAGGCTCGCGGTGAGTTCGATGACTGTCGCGGCATCGGTGAAACAGGAGCCGAGCCAGTGACCGAATGCGATGAAGCAAACGGCATTGATGGCGGCGATGAGAACCAGGACCATCCAGCCGGAGAGGGTGACGGCGCGAAGTCGCGGACGGTTTCCGGCGCCGTTGACCTCGCCGATCCGGACGGTCAGTGCCATCGAGTAGCCCAGTGGGATCATGAATGCGGTACCGGTGAGGCTGATGGTGATCTGGTGGGCGGCCATGGCGTCGGTGCTGATGTGGCCCATGAGGATCCCGGCGACCGAGAAGGCGGTGACTTCGCAGAGCATTTGCAGGCTGGCGGGAAAGCCGATGCCGAGGAGGTGCTTGAGGTGGCTGAGCTTGGCGCGGCGGAACCAACGTCGAGGGACCCATTCCTTGAGGTCGGGGCAGCTGACGAGCCAGAGGATCATGGCGACCAGGATCACGGTGCGGGCGATGAGCGTGGCCCAGGCGGCGCCTTCGAAGCCGAGGGCGGGGAAACCCAATTTGCCGAACATCATGATCCAATTCAGCAGGACGTTGAGCAGGACCCCGCCGAGAAAAATCCAGAAGGGGATCCAGGGACGGTTCAGCGCATCGGCATGGTTTTTGAGGGCGATCGACGCCAAGGCAGGGATGGTGGATGCCATCAGGATGCGGTAAAAAACCTTCGCCTGCGAGGCGACTTCCGGTGGCTGGCCAAAGGCGTCGAGGTGGTTCGACAAGAGGCAGGTGATGGCGAAGAGGACCAGCCCGAGAGAAGTGGCGAGGTAGAGCCCGTGGCGGCAACTGCCGCGGGCGGCGGCGCTGTCGTTGGCCCCGCGTGCGTTCGAGGTCGCGACCGAGACGGCGGTCAGGAGGCCGATGCCGAAAACGAAGGGTACGTAGAACAGCGAGTTGGCAAAGGTGAGGGCGGCGAGCTCGGTGACGCCGAGGTGCCCGACCATCATGGTATCCACGACCCCCATGAGCATCTGGCTGAGTTGCCCGATCATCAGGGGCACGGCCAGTTTCAGCGTCAGGCGGGATTCATGGAGCAGCGACACGGGCGGATGCTGCGCTGCCGCTTGTGGAGCCTGAAAGCCAAAAGTCGCTCGTCCCTGAACAAGTCCTGAATTTTCCGGTTGCCCTCGGGCTGGGGATTGTGAATCTTTCTCCGCACACCAACGTGTGTCTGGAAAAAACGCCTCGTTAGCCCAGTTGGTAGAGCAGTTGACTCTTAATCAATTGGTCCTAGGTTCGAGTCCTAGACGGGGTACCAGATTCAAGCATCGCTCGCTTTGCGATTGCTCCGGACCTTGCGGAACGCTGATGCCGCTCAAGTAGGAACGCCTTTCCGAGGCGTCCACCGGTGGGAGGTGAGGGATATTCTCGGGCTGGGCATTGATCTCCCAGAAGATGGACCTTTTGGAAAAAGGTCCCTACCTGAAGCCATGGCATTGTCCGTTGGGTAGGGACGCGTTTCCGACGCGTCCGTGGGAGGTGCAAAGCAACAGACTTTTCGGAGCAAAGTCCCTAGCTGAAGGATGAAGCCGACGCAGATCTCATGGACGGAGAATCTTCTCCAGGGCTTTGATCTTCTCGGGATTCGGCAGTTTCGTGATGTCCCAGAACAGCAGCTGCTTGAAGTGGTCGGCGCTGGTTTCCTCGGGGTGGAAGGTATAGGCGGTATTCCTTCCGATCTGGTCGAAGTAGCCGCCGACCTGGTCTTTGTGGACGATGAGCGGCCTGCCATCGCGTTCCATCACCGTAGGTGTGCCGTTTCCGATGCGGACCGCGACGAGGTCGTCGTTGAGGTATTCGAAGAAGCTGCCTCCGCGGAACTCGGTTTTCGAGTAGAGGATGGGCATGAAGTCGAGGGTTTCTCCCTGAAATTCGCCGCGGATCGCATGGGTGTTGTCCGGGGCATCCGGGTTGGCGATCGTGCGGGTGGCGAGTTCTCCCTGGATGGACAGCGGTCCGACGGGCCTGAAGCCGAGGCTCGCGTATATCGGCGTGCGCAGCGCGGGGTTGTAGCGGGACAGGACGTGAAACAATTCGTGGGCGGCGAGGTCCTGGATCGACTTCATGTCGCCACGGGCGAGCACCTGCTTCGGCATGCAGATCGTTTGGGCGCGGGTGTAGGCGGCACCGGCCTCGATGCTTTCCTCGGAAAAGATGTGGATCTGTTCCGGCAGCATGACGTGCATGCCCTTCATGCCGTCAAAGACCGCCGTGAAGGCCTCCCTGAGGACCTGTATTTCCGCTTCGGCATAGGGCTGGAGGGACTTGCGGAAGGCGGAGGCCCGTTCGTCGGGAGAAAGAGCGCGGCCGCTTCTGAATTTCGCCGCATAGTCGAAGCGGCTCAGGCTGCGGGTATAGGCATCGTCGGCACCGAGAATCGCGCTGACGTCATGGTTGAACACAAGCTCCGGCACGGCCTCGGCCAGGGGACGGAGGACCGGTTCCTCGACGGGAACGGACGTGCCGGCCGTTTCCTTTCCGGACTTGGAGCAGGCGCCGAGGATGAGGGGGATTGAAAGAGCGACCGCGCGCCAGAGGAGGGGTTTCACGATGGCGTGATCTAACACCGGAAGCGGGTCGGGTCAAGGGAGCGAGAAGATCAGTGGCGGATTGACCGCGGCCGCGAGATCTGCTGGGGTGTTTGGCCATGGCAAACACAACGGCACCGGTGGCAAAGGGCAGGTGGGCTTGGTATCACAGCCTGTGGTTCCGGATCATCCGGCTGCCCATGGTGCTGCTCATCATCACCGGTTCGGTCGGTTGTTGCGTGTTGCAGTGGAGCGGGACGAATGCCGCCGCGAGCCTGAAGGCGGATCCGGAACTGCTGAAATCCGAGGTCAAGGCGCTTACCCTGGATTTCGGTCCGCGCTACTATTCGGAGAACGAGAATCTCAGGCGTTGCCGCGCCTACATCCGCGAGCGTCTCGCGGATGCCGGCGCGCAGGTCGAGGAGCAGGAATATTCGACGATGTCGCGGACCTACCACAACGTGCGCGGATTCTTCGGCGACAGGAGCAAGCCGCGGATTGTGGTGGGTGCGCATTACGATGCCTGTGCGATCGGCGAAGGATGGAATCCCGGAGCGGATGACAATGCCAGCGGGGTCGCGGGCCTGTTCGGTCTGGCTCGCCTGCTGCAGCAGCAGCGGCCGCAGGATGTGTGTGTCGAGCTGGTCGCCTACAGCACCGAAGAGCCGCCGTTTTTCGGAACCGACAACATGGGCAGTCACCGCCATGCCGAGTTGTTGCGACGCGAGGGGGTGGCGGTGAAGGGAGTGCTGATCCTGGAAATGATCGGCTACTTCAGTGACAAGCCCGGAAGCCAGGCCTACCCGTCCTTGTTGCTCAAGTTGTTCTATCCGTCGGCGGGCAATTTCGTCTCGATCGTCGGCGGCATGCCGGACCGGAGCCTCATCGTCACCTGCAAATCCGCGATGAAGGGAGCGGCGCCGCTGAAAGTCACGTCCGCTTGCATTCCGCGGTCGATCGACATGGTGCACCTGTCGGACCACCGCAACTACTGGACCTTCGGTTACAAGGCGGTCATGATCACCGACACCTCGTTCTATCGGAATCCGCATTACCACATGCAGACCGATACCTGGGAGACCCTGGATTACGTGCGCATGGCCCACGTCGTGACCCAGGTGCATCAGGCGGTGCTGGCCTTGGGAAAGGGATGAGGAACTGAATGCGGGGGCGTTCCGCGGATGCGGAACCACTGAAGTGCGACGGTCATAGACCGCCGCTACAATCCCGCTTGGGGATCACTCGCGCTTGCGCCACTTCGATTTCCACTCCGGCTCCTTCGGCTTGAAGGTCGAGGCCGGGAGTTCGTCGTCGAATTCAGAGCGCTGGCCGATGCCGCGCAGCAGGGCGCTGATCTCCTTGGCTTCCTCGAGCAGTTCGATCATGCGCTGTGGGGCGAGTCCGGGTTCCTTGAGGGCGGCTTTCACCGCGGCATCGCGCTTCTGCAGGACGGTCGCGGATAGCAAGGCCAGCGCGTGCTCGGCGGCGAGCATGCCGTCTTGCGGCGCGCCTTCCAGACTCACCTCGTGCAGGAGGGCCAGGCGTTGCGCCTCCGGCAGGGTGGCCATGAAAGCATTGATCGCCGCCGGCGAGCCGGGATCGGGGGAAACGGCGAGGATCGATTCCAGAAGCGGAATCCCCTCCAGCCAGCGTGCGGCGTCGTGGAGGGTTTCGAATTGCTCGTTGAGAAAGGTCTGGGCGCTTTGGGAACTGAGGGCCAAGTGGCAGAGGAAGGCGACAATGCGGTGGGTCGGCGTCGCCTGGATGGCAGGGGTTTCGTCCCCCTTGTCATCCGTTTCCAAGGGACGGCGCTGCGGCTTCGATTTCAGCCGGGCGATTTCGTCGCGCAGCGCGCGTGACGAGGTCTGGAGGTGGGCGCAGACCGTATTGATCTGATCCTCGCGCTTGGCCACGTCGCTGACGAGCGCGAGCATTTCCGCGCATTCCCGCAGAATGGCCGTGCGTCCGGCCGCTTGATCGAGCGTTCCCTGGGCGCGGGCATGCTCGAGTTTGAAGTCGAAGAATTCCTTGGCGTTTTCCAGCAGGCTGCCGAAGGCTTGCTTGCCGTGTTTTTTGAGGAAGGTGTCGGGGTCATCGCCTTCCGGCATGCAGACGACGCGCATCGAGAGCCCTTCGGGCGCGAGTTCGCGGAACAGGCGTTCGGAGGCTTTCACGCCTGCGGCGTCGGCGTCGTAGCAGGCGAGCACGTGGCCGGTGTAGCGCTTGAGCAGTTTCGCGTGCTCCTGGGTGAAGGCGGTGCCGAGCGGCGCGAGGGCGTGGTCGATACCCCGTTCATGGCAGGAAATCACATCGAGTTGACCTTCGCAGAGCAGGGCGGCCTTGTGCTGGAGGATCGGTTTCTTCGCGCGGTCGAGGGCGTAGAGGGTGCGCGACTTGCGGAAGATCGGGGTTTCCGGCGAGTTGATGTATTTCCCGCTGTTCTTGTTTTCACGGAGCTGGCGGCCGCTGAAGGCGATCACATCGCCGATCTCGTTGCGCACCGGAAACATCAAGCGGTCGAGAAAGCGGACAAAGAGCCCGGCGGCGGGGCGGTTTTCATCGCGCGGGCTGCAGATGCCCGAGTCGCTCAGTTCGCGGCCGGTGAATTGCTTGGCGCGCGCCCAGTCGAGAAAGACTTTCGGGTTTTCCGGCATCCAGCCGATCGTCCAGTTTTTCGCCATCTCACGGCCGAAGCCCCTGGATTTGAGGTAGTCGCGCGCGTGCTTGGCGTCGGGGGAGGTGAGCAGTTGCTGGTGCAGGAATTCCGCCACTTCGCGGTGGAGGTCGAGCAGGCGGCCCTTGCGGCGGCGCTTTTGATCGGCGAGAGGATCGCTTTCCTCTTCCTGGATCTGGACACCGGCGCGTTGCGCGAGTTTGCGCACGGCCTCGGTGAAGGGCAGGTTCTCGTAGTCGCGGACGAAGGTGATCGCATCGCCTCCCGCACCGCAGCCGAAGCAGTGGAAGGACTGGCGGGTCGGATTGACATAAAACGAGGGGGTTTTCTCGTTGTGAAAGGGGCAATTCGCCCGGAATTGGGCACCCGCCCGTTTGAGAGGCACGTAGGATTGGATCAGGTCGACGATGTCGGTCGAGCTGAGGATCTGTTCGATATTTTCCTTGGAAATGACGCCCACGGTGCCGGATGTGGCGCACAGCATAGGGGTCGCCGGGCCTTCGACAATCCTGCAAAATCAAAATTGCGGATTGCCCACCGAATGGCTTGCCAAGTCGCATTCGGCTGCGTAATTCTCCCGCCCGCCCGGCATCCGGGCTCCGGAAGCGCGCTTAGCTCAGTGGTAGAGCACATCCTTCACACGGATGGGGTCGCAGGTTCGAACCCTGCAGCGCGCACCACTTTCCCGGCCTATGTGCTAAATTCGATGTGCTAAATTAGCACGACCACACTGGTGAGAACGGTGCGTTGTCTACCAAGTTCGGCATGACAAAGCAATTTCCCTGCTTAAACGCAGTGTGTTCACTGGGGCGCGGGGGAAACTCTTTCAGCAACGTCATTAGCTCTGGGAAGGTGCGAGATGCGAAAAATCGCTCTACAGCAGAATACGCGGATCTTCTGTTGATTTCCCGTATAACTCCATCAGTCGCCGCTCGAACCCGATACCCCCTGTGGATACCGGGACGGATTAGAAGGCACATTTTTGGGGTGAGAGGTAGGGTGGTTTCATTTCCTGGGTTACCAAGCCCAGCAGGACTGATTTCTGAGCTGCTTGGGTCGCAGGTAAATACGGGAACATCCGACAGAACAAATTGCGAATCTCTCTTGGCCAAAAGAAGTGTCCAATCACAATTTGAGATTGTTTCCGCCACTGAGGGGATGGTGCCAAAATTAATAATCATGGCAGCTTCTCTTGTTAATTTTGCTGTGGCCTTGCCTGGGGCGAAGGCCGCCATCATGGATTCGAATTCTTCATCGCTCGATACACGCGCTCTCACCCGTTGCCGAAATTCAGGGTTATTGCAGATCCGATAGAACATTTCGGTCATCAATTGTTCGCTATTGGTCTCAAGGTAGTCGATTTGGCGTGGGTTGCGCATTATCAACGATGCTAGGTATGTGGACAGGGTATCTCTGTGTTCGTTGATCCTGGATGGGTGCTGAGCTATGCAATGAGCGGCTGAGTCATCAATTTTTGAATAGTGGTTGTCTTCGACAGCGGTTGACATAGAGCCATCCTTCATTTTGATGCTGTATAGGTGGGGCTGGTAGGCTTGCCCGCTTGGCTGCTTTGGCTTTGGTTCCCCTTGCCACCTTTTATAGCATACAAGAATTTCTCCTCTGCTGTTCGCACGGAACTGCCGTAGATGCATTTGTGGAACAAAGTGGTGTTTTTTTGATGGCATGAAATTTTTGTTGGTGGGCCGAGAAGACTATCCATGCGGGCATTTTTGCTGTCGAGATTCTCCTTTAGTCTTCCTCTCATTATGGAATGAGGCCGCTCTCTCGAAACGAGTAGTAGGGTGCCCGGCCAACATCAGCGCGGCCAATCACTACGTGGTCCAGAAACCGCAGCTGCATGATGGCTGCGGCGTCAACGATTCGTTTGGTCACCTCGTGGTCTGCGCGACTTGGGCAAGGATCACCGCTTGGGTGGTTATGGATCAGGACGAAGCCGTGGGCGGCGCGGGTGATCACGGGCCGCAGGATCTCCCTGGGGTGGGCTGCGGACTCGCTGACGGTCCCGACCGAGACCACGGTGGTGCTCAGGTGACGCAAGCGGGTGTCTACGGCGGCGACCACCACCTGCTCGTGGGGTAGATGCTGCAGTTGGGGTGCAAAGACCTGGTGGATCCGCTCGGGGCTATCCAGAGCGGTCGAGTTGATTTGTTCCCGGGCCACCCGCGTGCCCAATTCGAAGGCTGCTGCCATGGCAGCGGCCTTGGCGGGGCCGATGCCAGCTTCAGACGCCAGCAGGCAGGCTGGCACGGCTCCCAGTGCTCCAAGCCCACCATATTTGTGCAGTAGCTCGC
>CBFGOB010000038.1:0-13152 GCA_965650215.1 uncultured bacterium
CGTTGGCGTAGGAATCGTGGACGACGGACCCGAGGAGGCAGAGGCTCGCCGTGACAGCGCTGGTGATCCGGATGATGGTCGTGATTTTCATAACCGATACTATCCACGAGCAAGCGACGGATCGCAACCCAAAGTTGGCGGCGGAGGGCTTGACCTCGGCGGGTGCTTGCCGGAATTGCGGGGGCATGATGAATGCCTTGCCGCGGATGGTGCTTCGGGGTTTGGACTGCTTGGCAACGGGCGTGGCATCGCCTGCCTCTGCAGCGGACCGGGTGGCCGATCGGCCCGGCAAGGACCGCTTGCCGAAATATGGCGGCGGCCTGTGAGCGCCGGTGGAATCCCTGCTTGAGAGAGCAAGCCGGAGAAGTTGCGCTCGGATGGGCGAGTTGGGGCGAACTGCCGCCGACAATCCGGGGGAACAAGCTCGCGGTCCGGGAAGACGGGGAGATACGGCCCAGCCAAGTCGACTTTACCGGCTATCCATTGAAGATGCGGAGCACGCCTGTGGCAGCTGAAGTCCGACGGTCATAGATTGAGTGGCGATGCCACTCCAACCCAAATGAGCTGCGCAGTCATGACGAGCTCGCTAAAGCTCGCCTTGGTTTGCCGCTACAATTCACACGTAGTGGAGCTTTTTCGCGGTCGCTTCGATGGCGGCGTTGTTGTCGATGAGTTCCTGGATCGGATCCCAGCGGCCCGAGACGAGGGCTTCGCGGGCGGAGTCGGGCATCTGGACGGCAAAGTCGAGGCCGCTCGAGCTGCGGACGCGGCGGTTTTCGACATCGATGGTGATTTCGACCGAGGGGTCGGCCTCGATCGCATCGCGCAGGCTGGCGATGTCGGTGGCGCTGGCGACGACGCAGGGCATCGCGAGGGTGGTCGAGTTGCCGAAGAAGATCTCGGCGAAGGATTCGGCGATGACGGCGTTGAAGCCGTATTTCTTGAGGGACTGCGGGGCGTGTTCGCGGGAGGATCCGCAGCCGAAGTTCACGCCGGCGATGAGGATCGAGGCCCCGGCGAAGCGCGGGTCATTGAGCGGGTGCTCGGTTTTTTCGCCGGTGTCCGGGTTGAAGCGGACGTCGTAGAAGGCGAACTCGCCGAGGCCGTCGAAGGTGACGCACTTCATGAAGCGCGCCGGGATGATGCGGTCGGTGTCGATGTCGGCGCCGGGGATGAAGATGCCGCGGCCGGTGACTTGCTTGACGGGTTCGAGGGACATGGTGGGGAAAGCGGTTAGTTCTGGATCGCGAAGAGTTTGCGGGCGTCGTTGATGTGGCCCTTGATGGCGGCGGCGGCGACCATGACGGGGGACATGAGGACGGTGCGGCCGGTGGGTGATCCCTGGCGGCCCTTGAAGTTGCGGTTCGACGACGAGGCGCAGAGTTGGTCGCCGACGAGTTTGTCGGGGTTCATCGCGAGGCACATCGAGCAGCCGGCGCCGCGCCATTCGAAGCCGGCGGCGGTGAAGATCTTGTCGAGGCCTTCCTGTTCCGCCTGGATGGCGACGATCTGCGAGCCCGGCACGACGATGGCTTTGACGCCGGGGGCGACGTGGTGGCCCTGGATGTATTTCGCGACTTCGCGGAAGTCCGAGATGCGGCCGTTGGTGCAGGAGCCGATGAAGGCCACGTCGATCTTGACCCCTTCGATCGGAGTGCCCGGCGTGAGTTTCATGTAGTCGAGCGCTTCCTCGATCGAGGCCTTGGTTTCGGCGTTTCCGGCCTTGGCGGGGTCGGGGATGGTTTCTGAAATCGAGATCCCGTGGTCGGGGGAGATCCCCCAGGTGACGGTCGGCTCGATGTCGCCGGCGTCGATTTTGACGATGTCGTCGTAAACGGCATCCGGATCCGAGGCGAAGGACAGCCAGCGGGCGGCGGTGGCGTTGAAGTCGCTCATGTCGACGTAGGGGCGGCCGTGGAGGTAGGCCACGGTTTTCGCGTCCGGGTTGACATAGCCGCAGCGGGCACCGCCTTCGATCGACATGTTGCAGACCGTCATGCGTTCCTCCATCGACATGCGGTCGAAGACATCGCCGGCGTATTCGTAGGCGTAGCCGATGCCGCCTTTCGCGCCGAGCAGGCGGATGATGTGAAGGATCACATCCTTGGCGTAGACGCCGGGGTGGAGATCGCCGTTGACTTCGATGCGGCGGACCTTGACGGGCGCGAGGGCCATCGTCTGGGTGGCGAGCACGTCGCGGACCTGGGTGGTGCCGATGCCGAAGGCGATCGCGCCGAAGGCGCCGTGGGTGGCGGTGTGCGAGTCGCCGCAGGCGATCGTCGTGCCGGGCTGGGTGATTCCCTGTTCGGGGCCGACGACGTGGACGATGCCCTGTTTGCCGGATGAGAGGTCGAAGTAGGTCACACCGAAATCGTCGGCATTCTGGCGCAGGGCTTTCATCATTTCCGCGGCGAGCGGGTCCTGCGGGGCGTCCTGGTCGATGGTGGGGACGATGTGGTCGACGGTGGCGAAGGTGCGTTGCGGATATTTCACCTTGAGGCCGAGGTCGCGGAGCATGCCGAAGGCTTGGGGTGAGGTCACCTCGTGGATGAGGTGGGTGCCGATGAACAACTGCGTGCGGCCGTCAGCGAGCGTGCCGACGCTGTGGGCTTCCCAGACTTTTTGAAACAGACTTTTTCCCATGGTGCGAGGGTCGCCGGGGTTGGCGGCGGGCGGGAAAACTGCATGGGTGTCGCAGCCTTGTCAAAGCCGCATGCGGGGGAAATCGCAGAAAGCGGCGAAGTGGCGCGGGCCGGCGGATCAGCTCAGTTCGATGAAGAGCCCGACGATCACCGCGCCAAGGATCGCGAGGCAGAGGATGGCGACGATGATTTTGAGCAATTTGCGGAGGTTTTCCGCAGAGAGGCGGCTTTGGCCGGGGCGGCCATGGATCCACTCATCCCAGGACATCTCGTCCTTGGTGTTGATGCGATGGTAGTGGCGGATCGGAGCGTGAAATCGCTCAGCCTTCGCGCCTGGGCTATCTGACCGTTTCATGGGTTTTTGGGGGGCTGGGGGAAACAGCGGAAAGATGCATGCGCTTGGGGCCGTCGGGAAGCCCCTTTTTCGCGTGTCTTGCGTTGGCCACAAAAAAGCGCCCGTCCGCGGGAGCGGAGGGCGCTTGTGAAGTGAGGGATCGGGCCGCGTGGGTCCGGTTCGAACTTATTTTTCGCGGATGACCTGCGGTTCCGGCGTCGGTTGTTCGGTCACGATCGGCTGGAATTCCGGCATCTTGCGGAGTTTCGGGGTTTTCAATTCCGGCTTGCAGCCGCAGGAGCTGCTGAGGAACGCGGTGACGGCGATCAGGACGGCGGAGAGGATGCGGGTCATGGTGTTGGGGTCGGTGGCGGTTTGGGGAAGCGGGAGTCCGTGGTTGGCGGGAAAATCACTTGGTCGGCTGGACGTAAACAGCCGGCGTTTGGCCCGGGCTGGGGCAGCATGAGGCGGCAAGCAGCAGGGTGGCGACAGCGAGCAGAGCGAGGCGGATCATGAGCGGATGGGGTTGCGGTGCGGGACATCGGGGTCTGATGCCCATGGCTTCAAACCTTGGGGGGAGACTAACGATGAGACTTACCCCTGCAAGGCAAAAGCGCTTTGAAATCAGGCAATCCGAAGGGATTCGACATGCCGCTTGGGCCGGAATTTCACCGCAGCGGGGTCAATCTGCTTGCGCGCCCAAGCGTGGCGCTTCTAGTGCTGTGTCCATGAAGGTGTTCGTCGAGGGGTTTGCCGTGGCGACCGGGGGGCGGCCCGAGGTCCCTTCCCGTTGTCATGGCGGGGTGCCGCGCACCCATGACCCTCACACGCGCCCTTGATCCGAAGCTCATGCAGATCGAACCCATTGCCACGGTCCATTCCTGTTTTGGTGGAAAATTCGCGGCACCGCGACAACCGGGCCTGTGTCCGAGCGCCTGGGGCGAGTTGGTGTTTCGCGAGCCATACCGCAGCATCGATGCGGTGAGGGGCATCGAGGGCTTTTCCCACCTGTGGTTGGTGTTCGGGTTTCATCAGACCCTGGAGGAGGGTTGGAAGCCGACGGTGCGTCCGCCGCGGCTGGGCGGAAACCAGCGGGTCGGGGTCTTTGCCAGCCGTTCGACTTACCGGCCGAACGGACTTGGGCTTTCGTTGGTGCGCTTGGAAGGCATCGACACCGGCCACGCCCAGGGGCCGGTAATCAAGCTCGGTGGGTTGGATCTGATCGACGGCACGCCGGTGTATGACATCAAGCCGTACCTGCCCTATGCCGAGTCCCTGCCCGGGGCGCGATCGGGATTTGCGGCCGATGGCATCCCGCGGCTTGAGGTCGAGCTGGCCGAGGGTGCACGGGCCGATTTCGAGGCCCTGGCACCGCGCGCGCAGGCGCTGATCCGCGAAGCCTTGGCCTTGGATCCGCGGCCGGCGGTGCGGGCGGTGGATGCCGACCGTGTTTTCGGTGCGCCCTTGTGCGGTTGCGATGTCCGCTTTGTGATCCGCGACGGCGTGTGCCGGATTGTGGAAATCGTGCGGGCGGATTTCTTAACGACGGATCGTACGGATGATGCGGATGAAGAGGGATGATGTCCTGGGTGTGGCGAACGTGCCCCCTGATGGCGCCGAGAGAGTTTGAATCGAGTGTCCCCGGCAAGCCGGGGCCGGGCTTCAGTTGACGAAGAAGGTCCCGCAAGCGGCGAACGCCGACACTCACAGAGCGCCGCTACATTGCCCTAACGGCGGCACTCCACCCCTGGGTTCAGTCAGCGGCCGGATGCAACCAATCGCCGTTGGGAATGGGTTGGAGGGTTTCGATGGAACCGGCCCATTCCCAGATCCAGACTTCATGGTTTTGCCCTTGCGCATCGGTGGCGGTGCTGAGGACGCGCCGGTATTGCGGGCCCTCATATTCATCCAATGCCGGCAACGAGCTGTTGTGGATCTGATAGATTTCGCCGACGACTGCCGGAGCATCCGGATCGAGCACCAGCGCCGGGTACCAATCGACGCGGTAGAGCCGTCCCCGGACGCTGGCCGGGGCGGCAAAGGCCATGCCTTGCATGCGGAAGTGGTTCGAGCCGCCGCGGCGCAGTGTGCCGTAGACGAAAAGCTGGGTGGCTGCGGTCGGCGTGCGGCTCATGAATGGCGAAATGAGGGGGCTGGCAGGGCACTCGGCCGGCTAGGCCCGCGGGTGGGCGTCGTCGTAAGCTTTCCGTAGCCGGTCCTTGGTGACGTGGGTGTAGATCTGGGTGGTCGAGAGCGAGGCATGGCCGAGCAGCGATTGGACGCTGCGGAGGTCGGCTCCGGCGTCCAGCAGATGGGTGGCGAAGCTGTGGCGCAGCTTGTGCGGGCTGATCCCGAAGGGGATGTCGCTGTGACGGAGGTATTTCTTGAGCAGCTGGTCGACGGCCTGCTGGGTGATGCGGGTGCGGCGTTTGCTCAGAAAGAGCGGGCCTGAGCTGACGGCGGCTTCCTGGCGGTAGCGTTGGATGGCATTCACGGCGGGGCTGCCGATGGGGACGACGCGTTCCTTGGAGCCTTTGCCCATGACGCGCAGGGTTTCGCCGATGAAGTCGATGTCGGCGACATTGAGGGCGAGCAATTCGGAGATCCGGAGGCCGCAGGAGTAGAACAGCTCGAGGATGGCCGCATCGCGGAGGCGAAGCCAGGGCGGCGATTTCGGGTCGGCTTCGAGCAGCAGAGGCATGCCGAGCAATTGGTCGATCTGGCTGAGGCTCAGCACCACCGGCAGGCTGCGCTCCGGCTTTGGCAATTGCACGGCGGCGACCGGGCTGCGGCCAAGCCCGCAGCGCAGCACCAGAAACCTGTAGAAGGAACGGAGGGCGGCGAAGCGCAGCCGGATGGTCGAGCGCTTCAGCCCCTGCTTCATCAGGTCGAAGAGGTAGTCGCGGAACTCGTCGTCCTGACAGGAGCGCCAGCCAGCGAAACCGTCGCCACGCCATCGTTGGTAGGCGGCGAGGGCTTCGCGGTAGTTCGCCAGGGTCCGCGGCGAGGCGCTGCGTTCGGTCGCCATGAAGTCGAGGAACGCGGTTTCGTCGGAATCGGCCATCGGAGCCAAGAATAGGTGCCGCGGCCGGATTTACCAAGTGAAATGGCAGGCTTCCTGCTTGGAGGATTCTCGTCTGCCAATGAAATCGTGCTTGAATCAACGCGTTTTCACCAGACGATCCGGCGGCGCATGCTCCGCCTCGAATTTCCTTTCATTTCAACCTGATTCGTCATGGCCACTTCGTTCCTTCCCAAGCCTTTCTCCCACCACTATCCGATTGCCTCCGAGTATGCGAAGAGTGTCGTGTACCTGTCCTGCGAGTTTGCGATCGACCAGAGCTTCAAGGTCTATGCCGGCGGTCTCGGTTTCCTGGCCGGGTCGCACATGCGTTCGGCGGCGGATCTCAAGCAGAACCTCTGCGGGGTCGGGATCCTCTGGACTTACGGATATTACAACCAGGCCCGCGGCGAGGACCGTGAGCTCGCCGTGCAGTTCCGCCGCAAGGAGTATGCCTTCCTGCAGGACACCGGCATCCGTTTCACCGTCGAGGTGCACGGCCATCCGGTGTGGGTGAAGGCGGTATTCCTTCCCGGCGATGTGTTCGGCACCGTGCCGATGTTCTTCCTCACCACCGACATCGAGGAGAACGACGCGCTTTCCCGCGCGATCACGCACCGCCTGTACGACCAGGACCACCTGCGCCGGATCGCGCAATACATCATCCTCGGTGCCGGCGGCGCGCGATTGATGGAGGAGCTCGGGGTCGAGCCCGACATCTGGCACCTCAACGAGGCGCACGGGCTCTCGGCGGCATTC
The DNA here is from genome assembly GCA_965650215.1 of uncultured bacterium. Classification (GTDB taxonomy): domain Bacteria; phylum Verrucomicrobiota; class Verrucomicrobiia; order Verrucomicrobiales; family Akkermansiaceae; genus Luteolibacter. The sequence goes on from CBFGOB010000038.1 coordinate 6,797, forward strand.
CAGCTCTGCAGGAAATACGGCTCCGTCGAGGAGGTCAGGAAGCGGCTGATTTTCACCACCCACACTCCGGAGGAGGCCGGCAACGAAAAGCACAACTTCAAGCTGCTTCAGGACTTCAGTTTCTTCGGGCGGCTTTCCGAGGAAAAAGTGAGGGCCATCACCGGCATCGAGGGTGACATTTTCAACCATTCGTTGGCGGCGCTGCGCATGGCGCGGATTGCCAACGGGGTGTCCAAGCTGCATGGCGAGGTTTCGCGGCAGATGTGGAAGGGTCACTCCGGGATCTGCGAAATCACCCACGTCACCAATGCCCAGAACAAGAAGTATTGGGCGGACCACGGCCTCGAGCACGCGCGTTCGGTTGGCGACGCCAGTGAGCTGCGCCACCGCAAGCGGGAGCTCAAGGAGCAGTTGTTCCGTGAGGTCGCCGACCAGACCGGCAAGCTGTTCAATCCCGATGTGTTGACGATCGTCTGGGCCCGCCGCTTCGCCGGCTACAAGCGTCCGGACCTGATCGCGCGCGACCTGCACAAGTTCCGCAAGATGATGAACGACAGCAGGTATCCCGTGCAGATGATCTGGGCGGGCAAGCCGTACCCCTTCGACTACTCGGCGATCGAGACCTTCGACCATCTGGTGCGCCTGACGCGTGATTATCCGAACGCGACCGTGCTGGTCGGATACGAACTCGAGCTTTCGCGCCGCCTCAAGACCGGTTCGGACATCTGGCTGAACAATCCGGTGGTGACCCGCGAAGCCTCCGGCACTTCCGGCATGACCGCGGCGATGAACGCTTCGGTGAATTTCTCAACCTTCGACGGCTGGGTTTGCGAGTTCGCGAGGGACGGGGAGAATTCCTTCATCATCCCGCAGGCGGATCCGCATGCGACTCCGGAGCACCGCGACCAGAGCGATCTCGACGGGTTTTACCGGATCCTGCACGACCGGGTGCTTCCGGCCTATTACGACAAGCCCGAAGAATGGAACCGGATCGTGTTCAACTCGATGAACGACGTCGTGCCGTTCTTCGATGCCGACCGGATGGCGGACGAGTATTACCGCAGGATTTACCAATAGGCCTGCGGGCAATTCCTTTGACAGGCCCGGGTGGGCAACCTAGATGGTGATGGATATGTCCAGGGCGGCATGGTTCATCCTCCTCGGCTTGGGTCTGTTGCAGCCCCTGCCGGCTCGCGAGTTCAAGAGTGCGGATGGCAAGAGCCGGATGGAGGCCGAATTCATCCGCTACAGCCCCGAGACCGGCAAGGTCACCTTGCGTCTCAACACCACGAGGAACATCGTGACACCGGCCAGCGCGTTCAGCGAGGAGGATCAGGCCTATTTCAAGGAAGCCCAGAAGCGGATCGACATGCAGGAGTTGCTGGAGCTGAGAATCAGGCGCGATTTCGATCCGGTGAAGGAGGATCTGGGCGACGGGGATGTGGTGAGCAACCGCAGCGTGCGCTATTTGTTCGAAGTGAAAAACAAAAGCCGTTCGGTCATGACGGGGATGCGTTTGGAATACTGGGTGCTGGTGCAGAAGGAGATCGACCGCGACGGCGTCAACATCATGAGCCACAAGGTGGATTTGCCACCGATCCCTCCGGGTGGCGAGAGGCTTGTGGTGGCTCCGGCGTTTCCGATGTACAAGTTCGAGCGTCATGTGACCAACGATCGCGAGCAGGGGCGGATCGTGACCATCGACAAGAAGCGCTACGAGATCTACGGGGCGAAAGCCGATCTCTATGACGCCGACGGAGAGAAGGTGCTGAGCGAGCGCACCTCGATCCGTGTCGACAATTTGCTGGAAGCGAAGCCGTAGGGAGACGGCCACTGGCCGATGACCTTGCGTTCGCGATTCCAGGCGCCGCGTTCGGGCGGGGCCGGTTCAGGACTTGGCGGCGTCGATCAGGGGTTTGGCAAAGGCTGCGACGGCCGCGGCGGGATGCTGCAGGTTGAGTTCCACCTGCTTGACGATCGCCGAGCCGACGATGACGCCGTCGGCGCTGCGGGCGACCATGCGTGCCTGATCGGGTGTGCTGATGCCGAAGCCGACGCAGACCGGGACATCGGTGTGTTGTTTGATCGAGGCGACGAGTTCGGGGATGGTTTCCGAAGGGGCGCCGTGGGCACCGGTCACACCGGTGCGGGAGAGCGCGTAAATGAAGCCTTCGGCGGACTTCGCCAGCAGTTCGACCCGGTCGGCGGGAGTGGTGGGGGCGATCAGGCGGATGTGCTTGAGGCCGCTGTGTTTGGCCAGCTCGAGGTTGTGTGCGGCCTCGTCGGGCGGCAGGTCGAGCAGCAGGATGCCGTCGGCACCGGCTGCGGCGGCATCGTGGTGGAAGCGCTCGAAGCCGTAGGTGTAGATCGGGTTGAGATAGGTGAAGAGGACGATCGGCGTCTCACGGGTTTCGCGGAAGCGGCGGATGAGTTCGATGACCCGGGCGGTGGTCATGCCGGCCTTGAGTGCGCGGTCGGCGGCCATTTGGTTGACAATGCCATCGGCAAGCGGGTCGGAGAAGGGCAGTCCGAGTTCGATGATGTCCGTGCCGATGTCGGCCAAGGCATGCATGATGTCGAGTGAGGCGTCGAAATTCGGATCGCCGGCGGCGATGTAGGCCACGAAGGCTTTTTTGCCGGAGGCGTTGAGGGACTCGAAGGTGGAGCTGAGGCGGTCGGACATGGTGGGGTAGATGCTGAAAAGCTGAAAACCGAAAGCTGAAATGTTAGGAGCGCTTGTGGACCAGTGCTTCACAGCCCTTGATGTCGAGTTTGCCTGAGGCGAGAACCGGGATTTCCTTCACCGGAAGGATCACTTTCGGACACCACAGCGAGGGCAGGCCTTCGTCGAGCAGCTTGTAGCGCAGGTCGATGCATTCTTGTTCGACCGTGGGCCCGGCGAGGGTGGAGAGCAGCACGATCGCCTCACCTTTCTGTTCGTCGGGGACGCCGACGACGGCGATGCGGCGCTCGGTCTCATTGTCGAGCCCGAGGACCTTGTTGATGGCGGCTTCGACGGTTTCGTGAGGCACCATTTCGCCGGCGATTTTCGAGAAGCGTGAGATGCGGCCCTCGATGTGGAGGAAGCCGTCGTCATCGACGCGGCCGACGTCGCCGGTGCGGAACCAGCCGTCGCGGATGACTTCGGCGGTTTTTTTGGGGTCGTTGAGGTAGCCGCGGAAGACGTTGGGGCCCTTGAACCAGATGATGCCGGTCCGGTCGATCGGGAGTTCCTCGTCGGTACCGGGGTCGGTGACGCGGATGGCCAGGCCCGGGAGCAGCTGGCCGACCGAGCCGTTGCGTGACGAGGGGAGGGTGCTTGCCTGGTGTTCCGGGCCGGGGTCGGGAAGATTGACGTTGGTGGCGGGTGAGGTTTCGGTGAGGCCGTAGCCTTCCTGGGGGCGGATGCCGAATTTTTCCTCGAAGGCGTCGGCCAGCGATTGCGGGAGTTTTTCCGCACCGGTGACGACAAGACTGAGCGATGCGAGTTGCAGCGGATCGACGCGGCGCATGTAGCCGCGCAGAAAGGTCGGGGTGGTGAGGAGGAGGTTGACCTGATGGAGTGCGACCAGCTCCGCGAGCCGCTTGGTTTCCATCGGGCTCGGGTAGGTGGCCAGGTTGATCCCTTCGATCACGGGGTACCAGAGGGTCACGGTGCACCCGAAAGAGTGGAACAGCGGCAGGCAGCCGAGGATGGTCGAGTGCTGGGGCAGATGGAGGCGGGTGCCGAACTGGGTGACGTTGGCGAGCACGTTGCGGTGGCTGAGGGCCACGCCTTTCGGCTGGCCGGAGGAGCCTGAAGTGAAGAGCAGGATGGCTTCGTCGTCGCCGCATCGCCGGTTGAGTCCGAGCGCCCTGCCGAGCAGCGGTGCGGGCAGCAGTTTCGAGAGCAGCGCCCAGGTGACGATCTGGCGCTTGATCGTCGGCAGCACGCGTTCGATGAAGATGAGGTCGCGGTTCGGCGGCCACGGGAAGGTGGGGACCTTGCGCACGAAGGCGTCGGCGGTGATGAAGCGGTCGACACCCGCTTGCTGGATGCAGGAGCGGATGGCTTCCGGTCCGGCGGTGAAGTTGAGGTTTACCGGGGTTTTGCCGGCAAAGAGCACGGCGAGGTTGGCGATGAGGCCGCCTTTGCCCGGTGGCAGGACGATGGCGACCCGTTCCTGGGTGGTCTCCTTGCGGATGTGGCGAGAGAGCGCGAGCGCGGCTGCCAGGATGCGGTCGTATCCGAGCACGCTGTCGTCGGCGCCATCCATGATCCGGCACTGGCCGCCATGCTTGCGCAAACCGACCAACAGGGCCATGGCGAGCGACTCCTTGAGGATTGCGCGTTGGCTGAACGCTTCTTCCGCGGCTTCCAGCAGCGATTGCCGCCAGGTGGCCGCGCAGGCTTTTTCGGCGGCGATGGGTTTGCCAAACGCGATCACGGATTCGGGCAGTGAGCCCGGGCGTTCGATGGAGAGTCCGGATTCGCGCGGGCAGTCGATGGCGACCGGCAGGAGCGGAAGTCCAAGGCTGCACAGGGCGCGGAGGACCTCACCGGGGATGTGGATGCTGCTCGCGTTGCGTGCGGCGGCGCGGCCGGGAACAAAGATCAACACGCCGCCCCCATCGAGATAGGGCTGCAGCTGCCTGCCTGCGGCGACCAGGTTGCCGTCCTTGGCGGAGAACATCGCGCCCGCATCCGATTTCTCGAGGTAGCCCAGCAGCAGCGGATCGTATGAGGAATGTTCTTCCACCAGCCAGGTGATCCTGCGGCCGGTGAATTGCTTTTCGAGGGTCAGGAGCTGGCTGAAATTCAACCGGCCGGGAATGGCCAGCACTCCGGTGGATGGAATGCGGTCGGTGTGGAGCACGGGGTGGGAGCTGGAAGACATGGCCGGGTGGAGGAAACGGTGCGGGCGGGCGCGACGATTACACGGATTTTCCGCGGCAAGGCACGGAATTTTTCGCGTTTGGACGATGAATCTGTGGCGGACCCGTGTCCTGTCAGCCAAGTTCTTTCCAAAATGGAATGGTATTGGGGTGTTGAACTCAGCCGCAGGCGCGGATCGGGCTCTCTTGCGCGGGTCTTTTCACCCACTCCTGCGTTGCTCGTTGGTCACGGATATTCATCCGCTCCCTCCTCTCGCCTTGGATTGGATGAAAATCCCTCGCGCACTTTTGCAAATCACGTGGCTGACAGGACGCTAGGAACGGAGCCGTTCGATTGCCCCGCTGAGGTCCTGCGTGCCGATCTCGTGGCTGACCCAGGCGTCGCCCAAGGCCCGCAGCAGGACGAAGCGGATCCTGCCTTGGGAGAATTTTTTGTCGGTCGCGAGTTTTTCCATGATGGTTGCGGTGGCGACTTCGTCGGGGAGGATCTGGGGCAGTTGGTAATGCTCCATCAGGGCACATACCTTGGCGGCGGCTCCGGGTGCGAGCCCGGCGTGGGTTTCCGAGAGGAACAGGGCGGCCCGCATGCCGAGGGCGATCGCTTCGCCATGGAGGATCCGGCCATAGGGAACTGAGGCTTCGATGCCGTGGCCGATGGTGTGGCCGAAGTTGAGCAGGGCGCGGATTTCGCGGGTTTCCTGTTCGTCGGCTTCGACGATGCGGGCCTTGATCGCGATGTTGCGCGCGATCAGGTCGGCCGGGACCTCGCGGCGTGCGGGATCGATGGCGGCGAGGTCGTCGAGCATCGCGGCATCGCGGATGGCGGCGTGTTTGATCGCTTCGGCGAAGCCTTCGCGGAATTCGCGGTCGCCGAGGGTGCGCAGGGTTTCGGGGTCGACGATCACGAGTTGTGGCTGGTGGAAGCTGCCGACGAGGTTCTTGCCTTCGGCGATGTTGACACCGGTTTTGCCGCCGACCGAGGAATCGACTTGGGAGACGATCGTGGTTGGGATTTGGACAAAGGGGATGCCGCGGTAGAAGATCGAAGCCACGAAGCCGGCGAGGTCGCCGACGACTCCGCCGCCGAGGGCGACGACCAGCGACTTCCGGTCGTGGGCTTCGCGGGTGAGCGACCGGCACAAGGCCTCCGCCTGGCTCATGGATTTCGAAGCTTCGCCGGCCGGGACCGTGTGGAGTGTGGACGCGAAGCCAGCCGCGTGAAGCGACTCGGTGAGCGTGGCGGCATGATGGCGGGCCACCGTTTCGTCGCTGATCACCGCAACCCGCCGGCAGCCCGGGTTGAGGGATCGGATCAGCGGCCCGGCCTGGCGCAGCGCAGCGGCTTCAACGAGGACGTCGTAGGAACGATCGGCGAGGTCGACGTGGACGGTGGGCATGGGGGAGTAAAAGCTGAAAAGCTGAAATGCTGAAAGCTGAAAAGGACGGAGGGAAGTCAATAAGAGATGCGGACTTGTGCCGGT
>CBFGOB010000039.1:0-12937 GCA_965650215.1 uncultured bacterium
GCTGAACCGTTGGCGGAATGGACCGCGGGCTTGCTCCCCCGACTTTTCGGTTGCAGCCCGCCCCGGAGCACCAAGCAGTCATTGGCAGGGTCATTTTGATGAAATGACCGTGTGGATGGATTGCGCTGCACCAAAGAGGCGGTCGTTTCATCAAAATAACCCTGCCATAATCCAACATTCTGTTCTCAAAGGCGTGGCGCCCTGTGAACACCATTGTCAGGCCTGGCGGCTTGAAGCCGGCATCGCTTCATTGCCTTGCGATCTAACAGAATGCAGGCACTCCTGCCGCAGAGGCTTGCCCAAATCACTGCGTGGAAACGATTCCAGAAACACCGGCGGCGCCAGCCGGGCATAACCGGGTGCCTCAGCCGCATAGGCCGCCAATGCCGCTTCCACCGCCGCACGATCCAGCGTCGCCTCCAGCACCGGCACCAAACGGTGCTCCGCCCGCTCGTCAGGCAGCGCAAGGACCACCAAGGCATTTGCCGGGATGCTGCCGGCCGAGCACTCGACAATCCTGCCTTCGATCGCCTCCAGGCCGACCAGCTCGCCCAGGACTTTCACTTGCAAATCCGCCCGGCCAACCGGCCACAGCATGCCACGGTCGAGCTCAACCCGATCCTGGGTTTCATGCCACTTTCCTTCGCGCTCGCGGTAGGACCATCCAGCGCCATCGCGCACCAGCAGGCCGGAAAACAGCGCCTCTCCCGCGATCCGCAGCCGGCCGTCGGGGCACAGGCCCACCTCCCAGTGCGGCAACACCGGCATCGGCGCGGCCTGATAGACATTCGCCAGGCACTCCAGCCCCTGGGTGGCGATTTGCGAGCCAGCCTCGGTCATGCCGTAACTCGCCAGCAGCGGCCAGCCGAGGTCGCGCGCGGCCTGGCCGAGCGCAGGCCGCAAATGACCACCACCGACCACCACCGCGCGCAGACACGCCGGTGCCGGAACCGCCTCCGCCACCAGGTCATGCACCTGCGTCGGCACCATCGAAGTCAGGGTCACCCCCGCACTCGCCAACCACTCGGCACAGGCCCGCGCCTGCCAAGGGCCGTCGAAACATGCCAGGCGACAAGCCGACTGACGCGCCCGGGCTAGGACCCCGAAGCCGCCGACATGATGGATCGGCAGGATCAATCCCCAGCAATCATGACCATCCACCCGCCAGTGCGCGTTGACCGCCCGCGCGGAAACCATCAGCGCCGATTTCGACAAGGCCACCCATTTCGGCGTGCCGCTGCTGCCGGAGGTTTGGAACAGGACCTTGCCTGCCAGGGAATCGATCCGCGGCACACTGCCGTCGATGCCACCCATGAACACGGGCTCATCATCGCTCCAGAAGCGGTCGGCAATCAGTAGAGACGGGTCCATGCTTGTTCCTCCAACAGATCGTCAAAGCCGATCCCCGTGCCCTGCGGCGCATGGAATTCCGGCGACCATGCACCCAAAACCTCGGTGAAGGCGTCGGGTTCAAACAGGTGGTGGGTCTGCAAACCGCAAGTGCCGACCACCAGCCCGGGCAACTGCAAGCCCAACCGCGCCGCCTCCCATGCCGCGAAGGCCTGGCCGACCGGATGCTCCATGTAACTTGTCAGCACGACCCGCTGCTGATGCCTCATCGCCGCTTCCGCCAGCAGGAGCGGTTCGTCGATCGCGGGTTTGATCACCATCACCTGCGCCGCCGAACTGCGCGGCGCGGACTCGCGGTCCACCGCAAGCGACACGCGGAATTGACGGTAAAGGTCGGTCCACGGGCCCTCGGCATAGGGACAGGGGTCCTCGAGAAAATCGATCGCCCGCAGCGTGGTGGGCGACAGGGCCTTGAGAAAACCCGCCACCTGCTTGGCCGAAACCGATTCGTTGAAATCAAGCCGCCACTGCAGCGAGCGATGCTCGGCGGCCGCGTGGTCGAGGAATTCCGCCTCCGCTTCGAGCGCGCGCCCGCACTTCAACTTGATCACTGAAAAACCCGCCGCAACCGCGTGCCCGACCTGCTGCATGTCCACCGTCGCCAGCGTCGCGTGGCTTTGCGGAATCTCGAGTTCCTCAAACAGGGAATCCTCATGCTCGCGTGCCGCACGATCAAACTCGGCACAGCGGATGGCACGCTTGACGATCGGCCAGCGGCGCGCGCCCTGGAGGTCGGCAAGGCATTGGTCCAGGGACGGATCCCCGAGCTCAGGCCACGGATGGAGGCAGGCGAAACCGCCGTCGATCCGGATCAGGGCGCCCTCGAAAACGCGGCGCTTGGAAAGCGCGTTGAGAAAGCCTTTCGCCCTCAGCTGGTAGCGTGCGATCTCGGGTTTGCGGGCAGGAAGGTGCATGGCATCAGAATTTCATCGCGGCGACATGAAACACCGCCGCGAAAGCAATCAACTGCAAGGCCGCCAGCGCCAGCAGGCGGTTCATCGCCGGCCCTGGCGGCTGGGTCAGGATCCCGAACAGGATCCGCATGCCTAACAAAAAGACAGGAATGCTCGCGATGAGCCAGTGCGGATGGCCCCAGAACCACCACAGCAAACCGAGGAAGGCCGCCACCTTGATCTCCAACCAGATCACCGCCGCCGCGCCTTTAGCCCCCAACCTCACGGCGAGCGTGCGCTTGCCGGTGCCGGCATCCTCCTCGCGGTCGCGGAAGTTATTGATCGAGATCAGCACCGCCGACAGCAAGCCGACCTGCAGGCCGAGCAGCAGCGCCTCGCGCGGCCAAGCACCGCTTTGCACGAAGACCGTGCCGGCCACCGCCACCACGCCGAAAAAGAGGATCACGAACAACTCGCCCATGCCGCGGTAGGCCAAAGGGAAAGGACCGCCGGTGTAGGCGTAGGCCAGCAGCATCGAGGGCACGCCGATCGCCACGATCGGCCAGCCGCGCGCCTGATAGAGCAGCAGCCCGCAAAGCAACGCGATGCCGAGGAACACCAAGCCGGCCGCCATCACGCTGCGCCCGGACATCAGGCCCGATGCGGTCACCCGAAGCGGCCCGACCCGGGCCGCGGTGTCCGCACCCTTGCGCGCGTCGACGGCATCATTGAAAAAGTTGGTCGCGATCTGGATGGCGACCGCGCCGACCAGCGTCGCGAGCGCCAGCCGGAGATCGAAGGTGCCGCCGAGCTTCCACGCCAGCACGCAGCCGACCCATACCGGCACAAGCGCCGCAGGCAGGGTTTTCGGCCGTGCCGCCAGCATCCATGACTTCCATTCGCTCACGGCGGCAGTGGAACCCAAAGCCCCGGCCCTGGCCATCTCATTTTCCCCGGACAAGCATCGCCAGCCAGCGCTTCAGCCGTTTGGCGACCGATGCGCGCGCGGGCGTCCGCAGCATCCTCGCTATCGCCGCTTTCAGGTGCTCGTCTTCCAGCTCCTCCATGACCTCTTCCCAGAAATGCGGGTAGCCGCTTCCCGGCTCGGCACGGGCCACCCGCTCGAAGGTCTCGCGCAGCGGCAGGGCCGGAAAGGAATCCATTTCCAAAACATCGCCCGCCGCCTGCAACTGGAGCCTCGTCAGCAGGCATTTCTTGCAGTGACCGCAATTGAGCGACGTCCCGGAATTCTTCCAACAGACCCGCAAGTGGCCGCGCGCCATGGGCCAATCGCAAATGGCCTTCACCCGCTGCAAGCGCGTGTGTCCTTCGCCGATGCTGCGGATCGCGACCGAGCCGGAGGACCAGAGTTCATCGAGCTCCGGCTGCGATCCATACGGCGGTGGCACATCGCTGTCGGCAAGGTTCAGGGTTCCGAAATGATCCCCCAGCGCATGGGCGACGGCGGCCAGCGCGGAAACATGCGCGAACTCCCACGGGATGCTTTTGAACAGCCGGTGGCTGCGCAGGTTCGTGCGCACGATCACCAGTCCGCGGTCTGTCATGGATGCCATCCGGGCGATCGAGCCGCGCACGCGCTCCAGCTGCGGCTCATCATCCAAGGGGACATCGAAGCCCTCGACAAATACCAGGTCATCGATCTCATCCACGCAGCGCCTCAACGCGAAGGTGGAGTCCACGCCACCGGTAAAAAACAGCCCCCTGCGTTCCATGCGGACCGGTGGCTCCGCGACCGGCGCATCGATACCGGCCGCAGACCAGTCCGGCCACCACTTGCGCGCCATCCCGCCCACGGACTCGAGATTGGACCGCATCACGGAATCGATTGGTGCCTGCAGCGAAATCTCCAGCCCCCGCGCCATTGCCGGCAACCATAGCGGACAAAGCAGAACCTCAATGCGCGGCGAAAGCTTCACCTGCGACTCGAAAACGATCTCCTGCCCGGCGACATCCGCAGTCAAGCGCCAGACGCCGCTTCCAGTGCGCGATAAAACCGGTGCCGCAAGCACCAATCCCGAATCGCTTGCCGGCCGAAAGATCACGCATTCAAGCGTCTATCAGCATGCGGCGGCGGATGCAACCCATCATCATCAGGGGACCCCGCGCATGGCACCGCATGCAATGACACCGGCAGGCCAAGGGCCACAAGGTTTCGCAAATCGCCGCTTTCACCGGCGGCCAGGCAGCCGCCACGTCAGGGGTGGTGGCAATCCTGCGATGATCCCGTGCTGGAAATGACCGCACCCGATGCCGGGCATGCGCAACAATCATTCCCGTCGCATCCCGACGGCTTGATTTGCCGCGCCGGCTGTGACTTGCTGGCAGCGTCCCATGAGCCCCTCCATCCCCAGCACCTGCCCGGAACTCGGCATCGAGGTTTCCGTCTCGGAAATCGACATGGCCCTCCACCAGCTCTGGCAGCAGGACGAGGCCCGCACCAACGCCTCGCTGATGAACCTGGTGGTCTACTCGGAAAAACCCGGCGCCCTGCTGGAAAATTCGGCGATCATCCGCGACCTCACGCGCGAACACGCCTGCCGCGCCATCCTGGTCGAGATCGACCGCAAAACCCCCAGCCCGGCAATCCGCGCCTGGGTCACCGCCCACTGCCACCTCGCCGGCGGCCACAAGTCGGTCTGCTGCGAACAAATCGCGTTCCACCTCACCGGCATCGTCACCGGCCGCTTCCGCAACACGGTTTTCGCCCACCTCAATTCCGACCTCCCGCTGGTCTTCTGGTGGCAGGGCGAACTCTCGGAAATCTTCACCGAACGCCTCGTCACCGCCATCGACCGCCTGATCATCGACAGCTCGTCCTGGCAGGACCCCGCAGCCGCCTTCCGGCGGATTGAGGAAAGCTCGGCGATCAACACCGACCTGATCCTCCAGGACCACGCCTGGTCGCGGACCTGGCAGTTCCGCCTCGGCATCGCCAGCCTCTTCGATGATCCGGTCGCGCAAGCCGCGCTGCCGGACCTCGACACGGTGGAGATCCACCACCACCCGGTCCATCGCAACAGCGCCCTGCAACTCCTCGCCTGGCTCGCGGTCCAGTCCGGCTGGAGCGATCACGGCCCGGGGCTCAGATTCCAATCGGCCTCGAAGCGCCCGATCGAAGTCCGGCTCGTTGCCGGCAATGACAACCCGCCGCTGGCCTCGCTCACCCTCCGCTTTGGCAACCACAGCGTCCGCATCGCCCAAAATCCGGGCTGTGGCCGTGTCGAACGCCAAATCGATTTCGGCGACTACAAGGCCCACTCGATCTCCCCCGCCGACCCGCTCCTGCCCGAAGAATTGCTCGCCCAACAACTCGCCCGCGGCGGCAAAAACTCACTCTTCCAAAAAATCCTCCCGCGCTTCCGCCAGCTGCTCGAGTCGACATGACGGAACCCTTGCCGGACCGCGAGCTTCGACTTTTAGACTTTCAGACCTTCGACCGGACGCGCAGCATCCGCTACCCATGCGCCGGTTCCTCATCTTCCTCAGCCTCCTGCTCGTCGCCGCAGGTGCGGGCGCATGGTTTTTCCGCAAGCCGCTGATCGCCTTCTGCGAGGTGGTCAAGGACCGGATGCACGACCAGGCCCCGCGCCGCGCCTTGCCCGATCCGAAGCGCTACGAAGCATTCAGCAGTCAGCTCGAGCAATGGCGCACCGCACTCGCCGCACGCCACAAGGCTGCGAAAACCGCCGAACAAAAGGCCGTCGTCGAGGCCGAGGCCCGCATCCTGCTTGAGCACATGCTGCCGGCGCTGATGCGCTGCTGGATCGGAACGCCCTGGGACTTCAATGGCACCGCTGCGAAACCCGGTGCGGGCAAAATCGCCTGTGGCTACTTTGTCTCAACCGTGCTGCAGGACGCGGGGTTCCGCGTCAACCGCTACCAGCTCGCCCAACAGGCGTCGGTGCACATCATGCATTCCTTCATCCCCGCGGATTCCTGCACGCTGAGCATCGGCAAAAGCTACGGCGACTTCCTCAAGGAGGTCCAAACCCAGCCGCCAGGCATCTATCTGGTCGGCCTCGACCGCCACGTCGGATTCCTGGTGAAAACCGACAGCGATTTCCGCTTCATCCATTCCTCCGGCATGCGGCCCTGGCAGGTGGTCGACGAATCCCGCGACCAGGCGAGCTCGCTGCAGCAATCGAAGTGGCGCATGCTCGGCAACCTCACCGCCCACCCGGACTTCGTCCGCACCTGGCTCGACGGCAAGCAGATCCGCGTCGTCCGCAATTGATCCCAAGCCATCCATGAAACCGATCCTCACCCTCGTCCTTCATGGCCTGCTTGTCGGCGCATCCCTCGCCACCGCGGAAAGCCGGCCAAACATCATTCTCATCATCTCCGACGACCAATCGTTCACGGACTACGGTTTCATGGGCAACGGGATGGTGAAAACCCCGCATCTCGACCGCATGGCATCCGAAAGCCTGCTTTACACCCGTGGCTACGTGATGCCCGTGTGCTCGCCCTCGCTCGCCTGCCTGCTCACCGGCAAACTGCCACATGAACACGGCATCACCGGCAACGATTTGAAATCGAAGAACCCGAACGCCAAAGCCCACCGCGGCAACCGCGAGCCGCTGATGGAACGCTTGCTGCAAAACACGTTGATGCTTCCAAGGGCCCTCACCGAGGCCGGCTACCTCACCATGCAGACCGGCAAGCTGTGGAATGCGACTTACAAAGACCTCGGCTTCACCCACGGCATGACGACCACCCAGGGCCGGCACGGCGGGGCAGGATTGACCATCGGCCGCGAGGGCATGGAGCCGATCTATCAGTTCATCGAAACCGCCCGGCAACAGCAAAGGCCGTTTTTCGTCTGGTATGCGCCGCTGATGCCACATGACCCGCACACACCACCTGAGAGGATTCTCAAAAACCACACCGGCAAAGGTCCGACGCGGGCAGCGGAGAAATTCCACGCGATGATCGAGTGGTTCGACGAGACCTGCGGCGAACTCGACCAGCACCTCAGCGACAAGGGACTCAAGGACAACACGGTCATCATCTATCTCGCCGACAACGGCTGGAATGGAGAACTTGGCTATCAAGGCGGTCGCGCCAAGCTTTCGCCCTACGATGGCGGCATCCGGACCCCGATCTTCATCCGCTGGCCGAACCACGTGAAAGCGCAACGCGACAACGACACACTCGCATCGATCATCGACATCGCGCCGACAATCCTGAACCTGGCGAATGCTCCAGCGCCAAAAGATCTCAGCGGCATCAACCTGATCCGGCGCGAAGCGATGACGGCACGCAAATCGGTTTTCGCAGAGGCCTACACCCACGACATCGTCGATCTGGCGCAACCGCCGCTCAGCCTCACCGCACGCATCGTGATTCACGACCGCTACAAGCTCATCCTGCCCGGTCAGGCAAAACCGGACCGGCCATTTGCAACCACGCCGGAGCAAATCGAACTCTTCGACTTGAAAGCGGATCCACTGGAACAATCGAATCTCGCCGCGCATATGCCCGATAAGGTCGCCGAATTGATGGCAATCCAGAATACGATATGGAAGGCGGAGTAAGACACACTCGGCATAGAGCTAGTGCCGCGAAACGGAGCCAATTTGTCGACTTCCCCGTTTGCGCGACAGTTTGAAAATAGAGTAAGAGGGTTGCGGGGATTCCCCAACCGACATGAAAAAGAGCCGATTCACCGAGACCCAGATTGTCTCAATCCTCAAGCAAGCGGACACTGGCGTCAAAGTCAGCGATCTGTGCCGCCAGCACGGCATCAGCCAGCCGACCTACTACAACTGGAAGAGCAAATACGGAGGCCTGAGCGTCCATGTGCCACGCACGCCGCAGGCGGGCTCATCTTGATGGATGCGCTTGATCAGAGCGGCCATCGCCTCGTCGATAGGCCGCGGTTTGCGCTCGCGAGGCTGGTAGTAAGCGCTGGATCTTGGCAACCCGAGCCATTCGCAAAGTTTGGTGGTTGGCACTTCTTTTCCCGACGCGAGCAAGGTGGATTGAACCTTGTTCATGACCTCACGTCGGGCAAGGGCTTTCCCTGCACCTCGCAGGCTATTTTGTAGACCTCCATTTGCATGGTGAGATCCCCGATCTTGGCCAAGAGATCCTTTTCTCTAGCCTTATGCAGGGCCTCGGCATCACGCGGATGGGAGCGTAGGGCTTCGGTGCCCATCAAGGTGAAGTCTTCGAGCCATTGCTCGACCTCCCCGACCGTCAGGTCGTGGCTGCGAGCAACTTCGGCCGTGGTGGTCTTGCCTTTGATGATGTCGAGCACCACCGCAGCTTTGCGGCGGGCCGTCCAGCGTTTGATGTCTTCAGTTTCAGGATTCATGCGAGAGAGGTAGGATTGAGGTTTAAGAGTGGGATGGCTGAAAATCCAGCACGACCGCGCCCGGCTCCGACGAGCCTGGGCAGGGCCCATTCTCGCCGGGCGCTCGACTCTCGGTCGCGTTGCTGGTGTTCCTTATTACCTGTCCAGTCCTTCAGGGGGACACTCCATGTCTTCATAAAGTAGCCACACCCCCAATCTCCCTTCTTGTAAAGAGCGAGGTGTTGCGCTTACCTTATGAATCCAAGGACTCAAACAAGAATACATCACCCCCTACACCCCACAGCAAAACGGCCTCTGCGAGCGCTTTATCAAAACCTTCAAGGAAGAATTCGCCTGGTGCAACCGCTTCCAGTCCATCGATCACGCCAGACTCAAACTCCGCGCCTGGATCCACCGCTACAACCACCACAGACCCCACCAATCACTCAAATACAAATCCCCTAACCAATACCACCAACACCTATGCAAAAAATCGGCCTGATTAACACAATCGGCTGTCCAAATCCCAAGGGAGCACTACAACGCGGTCTTACGACCGCGCCTACATACCCGCGCAACAAGAGGGCGCAAACAAAACCTTGCACGATCCGTCCTTCAACCACACGCTTTGCCAATTCCTGATAGACAGCTTGCACTTCAGGGCTGTCTTACCCACTGCTCGGGATCGAGACGCGTAAAGAAGTTTTTCTTTATGTCAAATTCCAGGTTGCGGTCGTTAGCTTTCGGGTTGAAGTAGTAGGTGAACTCGATACTGCCGAAGGCTGGAAGGTTTTTTTCCTTATCACCCCACCATGCGCCTTCAAGTTGCGCGGGACGGAAGTTGATCATGCCCCACAACTTACCGTAGTTGGCACTGACGATCTTATCCCCTTCGCGCTTGACCCGCGTCCGGAAAAAGTAGCCATTCGCCTTTCCCTTCTCGGATGAGTCTTCAAAGGTCGTTTGTTCGATTTTGAGACTCGGCAGCTCCGAGTAGCCAATTTCAGGTGCCAGATGCGGCATCTTCATTTCGCTTACAGAAAGCCAGCCATTGTCCTTGGTGACACGAACCAGACCGCCATCTGGTCCGAAGTCAATTTCAAGGCTCGCAACACCAGGTAACATGACACCTCCATGCGGAACCGCAGGATCAATGAGCTTTGGAACAGAGCGGATACGCATGTCGCTATTGATGCCTTTGCCATATGGCTTGACCCAGTCGCCCACTTCAAAATCATAACCCAGCCAGATATCGCGGGCAGGTATGTCCATGCTGACGCGCTTGCCGTAAAGAGGAATGGGATTCTTGATTTTGCGGAGGATAATCGACGCTTCAAGATCCACCTCTTTTTTCATCAACAACTCCGTGTCACGATTTCTACGTGGATTAACTGCATCGCGGACAAAGGGGTCAAATCGGAGACTTTCGTCTCGCGGATATCTATCGCTTCGTGAAATCGATGGGTAGCAAGCTTCTTTACCCACCACCACATCCACCAGACCTAACGCGCGAAGTTTTAACAGGCAAACGCCATCTTTGTTGGTAAAACCGGAGGATTTGGCGTTATCTTCATTTGGGAAAACGTGGCAATATGCCGTGACCTCTGCACCATGCACGGGCTGGCTCAAATCATCATGGACACTCAATTTTAGATTAACCAGGGGATGTAATTCTTCTCCACTGAGTAAAGAAGATCCTGCGAAAGCAATAAATAACCATGAGATTATACTTATTTTAGTTGTCATTTAGCCCTCCTTGCCCAATAGCTTTTTTATACATATTTTTAACATAAGTCGCACCAATACCAACAAAGTCACCATGTTGCCAATCGTTCGCAAACTGATTTCGGTGAGGCATGTTTGGCCAACCATTCTTTTGGCTATTCATATCTAGCCCTTCCATATTTTCAACCGCATTTGCCGCAGCGGCGTAAGACACACTCGGCATTGCCGTAGCAAGAATCACCCATTGAGTTTCTTTCTGGCCTGCCAAAGCACTTCCTTGGGCTTGGGTATGCGGGTTTTGCCATATCAATCCCGCCGCATCCGTCCAGTTCTTGTTTGCATCGTTGATGGGCGCATAAAGAGCATCATAGGCAGGAGACTCGAATCGCTTGAATGTGTAGTGATGGTATTCACCTGTCCTGCATGGCAAAGGCAAGGTCGGCGATGCGGCGGCGGGTGGCCAAGGAGCTCATCGACTCGATGGGACGCCATGGTGCGAAATAGGGATCAATCCCGGTTTCCCGCTCATCGATGGCGCGAATGTAATGTCCAAGGCGGGAAACCTTCTCCTTGAGCGGATCGACCATTCGGGCGGATGCGGCCAGTTTGGAATGTGCCGCAGCAGCTTCCGGATACTTGCCTGAAACCAGCAGAAGGCAGCAAAAACGGTAAGCACCCTGCTGGAACTGGGGAGATTCAGGATCCGCCTTCAGCACCTCACGGATGAGCCGGATACTTGTTTCAATCGTCGCCGGATCATCAGCGAGAAAGTCGGCATGGCTATTGAGGGCATCGAGGCGAATGCGTTCATCCGGCGCTGTGGGAGCATAGGCATCCCGGAAATGACGGTCGGATTCGGCCAGCTTTCCCTGGTGGGCCAATGCCTTTGCCAACGCAAACTGCATGCGCTGTGTGGCCGCCGGGTAGGGGTAAAGTGGTGTGCGCAGGCGTAGGGCCAAAGCTTCGGCTTTCGCGCCATTCGTGGGTGAATCGCTGAGTTTTTCGAGTTCTCCAAGCTGTTTGGCAAGACCCGGAGTCAACGAATCTCCCCCCTTCGATCCTTGCACGAATGCCGCAGTGGCGACATGAAGCACAATCGCGAATTGGATCGCAAAAGTCAGCAGTTTACGACACTGCGGAACTGCGGAACTGCGGAACTGCGGAACTGCGGAACTGCGGAACTGCGGTATACAAGGATTCATTGGCACGCATTCTAATATATTAATGTCAAGCAGAGGCAACAAGCGCTCGGCATTCAATCAATCGCTAGATTGCAATAAAAACTTTGCCGAACGATCAAATCACCAGTTAGGACAAAGCATGTTTTTCCAATGATCCGACTCCATCCGCGCTGGGATAAGGACCAGACAATCCCAACCTCGCCGGAGAATATCGAGATCTTTGATCTTAAGGCTGATCCGCAGGAAACCTCCGACCTCGCCGGACAAATCCCTGACAAGGCCGCAGAGCTCAAGGCGATCCAGGATGCCACGTGGAAGGCAGGTCTCAGGTAGCGCCTCCTCGCGTAGGCGCGTTGGTGACAACGCGTTTTTCCCACCCCGATCCCTCGTTCTCACGAACGAGCCTACATCAGACACCGTCTGCGTAGGCGCGTTGGTGACAGCGCGGTCTTTTCTTTCACTGCCCGACGCGGTCTCACGACCGCGCCTACATGCCCTCTCAGCGAGAAGGCATAAACAGCACCTTGCCCGACCGTTCGGGTGCCTCAAGGCGCTCCAAGGCCGCTGCAAATTCACCAAGCGCAAAGGTCCGGTCCACCGGTTGCACGATCTTTCCGGCCGCGACCCGCGACGCCAATTCCTGATAGACCCCGCGCACCTCTTCTTCCGGCGCGTCGCGCAGCCAGCGGGTAACCCACAAGCCGCAAATCCGCAAATCGCGGAAGATCAGCAGGCCGTTGGGCAAGGTGATCGGCTTGCGGCCCATCGCACCGTAGGTGATGTGCGTGCCACTCTCGCGCAGCAGCTTCATCAGGCGCAGCGCGCTGTCGCCGCCGACCGCATTGAACGCCAGCACCGCATCCGCCCCACCCATCAGCTCGAGCGCCGCATTCATCCCGGCCTCGTCGTCGACCAGCACCGCATCCGCGCCCAAAGCCTTGAGTTCTTCGGCCACCTCGGCCCGCCTGACCAAAGACACCGTCTTCACCCCCATGTCGCGGGCGACCTGGATGACGCAGCGGCCGACCGCTGAGTTGCCGAGGTTCTGGACGATCCAATCGCCGGGCTTCAGCGCGGCAAACCCGTGCAGCAGGCGCCAAGCGGTCGCCGGATTGACCTTGAGCATCGCGGCCTGCAAGGGGTCGATGCCAACAGGCAGTTTGAACAAAATCCCGGCCGGCACGATCGTGTGGGTCGACCAGGTTGATGCCCGGTCCAAAAACATCACTGCATCGCCGGCGGCAAAACCGTCTGCGGCGCTTTCCTCGATCACCCCGCAACCTTCAATGCCGGGGACCGCAGGCAACTCGGGCTTGACCCCATAGGTCCCCTCGATCGTGTTCAGATCCGCCGGATTGATCGGTGCCGCCGAGATCCTTACCCGCACCTCGCCCTTGGCCAGCGCCCGG
>CBFGOB010000040.1:0-12917 GCA_965650215.1 uncultured bacterium
CCATCATCCCGCTCAACATCAACCACCCGGAATGCGAGCCGATGGTCATCGGCCGCAACTTCCTGGTGAAAATCAATGCCAACATCGGCAACTCGGCGGTCGCTTCGTCCATCGAGGAGGAGGTTGAGAAAATGCGCTGGGCCACGAAATGGGGCGCCGATACGGTGATGGACCTCTCGACTGGCAAGAACATCCACGCGACCCGCGAGTGGATCCTGCGCAACTCGCCGGTGCCGATCGGCACGGTGCCGATCTATCAGGCCGGGGAAAAGGTCAACGGCAAAGCCGAGGAGCTCACCTGGGAGCTCTACCGCGACACCCTCATCGAGCAGGCGGAACAAGGGGTCGACTACTTCACCATCCACGCCGGCGTCCTGCTGCGCTTTGTCCCGATGACCGCCGGCCGCATGACCGGCATCGTGTCGCGCGGCGGCTCGATCATGGCCAAGTGGTGCCTCGCCCACCACAAGGAGAATTTCCTCTACACGCACTGGGATGAGATCTGTGAAATTTGCGCCGCCTACGACGTCAGCTTCTCGATCGGCGACGGCCTGCGCCCGGGCTCGGTCGCGGATGCGAACGACAAGGCCCAGTTCGGAGAACTCGAGGTTCAGGGCGACCTCACCAAACGCGCCTGGGCGGCAGGCTGCCAGGTGATGAACGAGGGCCCCGGCCACGTGCCAATGCACATGATCGAGGAAAACATGGCCAAGCAGCTCGAATGGTGCCACGAAGCGCCATTCTACACCCTCGGGCCGCTCACGACCGACATCGCCCCCGGCTACGACCACATCACCAGCGGCATCGGAGCCGCGATGATCGGGTGGTATGGCTGCGCGATGCTCTGCTACGTCACCCCCAAGGAGCACCTCGGCCTTCCGAACAAGGACGATGTCAAGGCCGGCGTGATCACCTACAAGCTCGCCGCGCATGCCGCGGATCTCGCGAAAGGCCACCCGGGTGCCCAATACCGCGACAACGCGCTCAGCAAGGCCCGCTTCGAATTCCGCTGGGAGGACCAGTTCAACCTCGGCCTCGATCCGGAAACCGCACGCGCCTTCCATGATGAAACCCTGCCGCAGGACGGCGCCAAAACCGCCCATTTCTGCTCGATGTGCGGGCCGAATTTCTGCTCGATGAAAATCAGCGAGGACGTCCGCCAATACGCCGCCCAACAGGGGATTAGCGAGCAGGAAGCCCTCGAAAAGGGCATGGAGGAAAAAAGCCGCGAATTCGTCGCAAAAGGCGCGGAGGTTTACCAAAAAGCATAGCTCTCCTGAGACCTCACAGGACCTGGTTTCAGGCGAACGACTTGCTAGATCAGCAGATGGAACGCTTGCAGAAGCATGTCCTGGCGAGCCGTGGCCTGCGCGAAAACATGACCCGCGCAAGGCTCTAGCATGGAATGCGGAGAATCGAATGACCGCAAGACGGCCAGGCCGGGTGATCCGGCAAGCCCGCCTGTGCCCTTCAAGGTCCAGACCCACATTTAACCCTCGCATTCAAAGGCGATATGGATCATCACTGAGCCTATGAACATACTCAGCATTCTCGGCATCCTGATGGTCATTGCCGGCGCAGCCATGCTCGCCTACGGCGGGTTCACGACCACCAAGAAGGAAAACGTCATCGACCTCGGACCGCTCAAGGTCGAGGCCGAAGTGAAGGAACGCCACGAGATCCACCCCGCGCTCTCATGGTCCGTGCTCGGCGGAGGACTGGTCTTGCTCGTCGTCGGCCTGAAGAAAAAATGAACCCTCGTTTTCGCACGAACGGCCTTTGAGCGCATCACTTCAAAGCATCGCTGCCCCATGGTTCCGCGCATCGGAGCTGGCCGGCGACTTCATGGGCATCCGCTTCGGCCGCCTGCGCCAGGACGCGACAGACATCGAATGGACGCATGTCTCGCACTGTGAATGCGACGGCATCGGCGCCTTTGCCCGATTGCTGAGGCAGGATGGCGCAAGCCTGGCCTCCCTCCCCCAAACCCAAAGCTCCTGCCGTTCGTTCCTTTCCCCTCTCTGGAATCTCTGGCGCCATCGCGAGGATCGGCAGCATCGCGCCAACCGGCTCGACTGGAACTTCGACAAGCAAATCCGAAGCGGCCCGTCACAAGCCGTCGCCTGGCACCTTTTCCGCGAGGAGGAAACCATCCGGATCATCCACCATTGCCGGGAGCGCCGGGTCACGGTCAACAGCTTCCTGCTCAAGCACCTCGACCAAGCGGTCCGCCCGGAAATCCGAAGGCCCGCCACACGCATTCCCTGGATGGTTCCGGTCAACCTCCGCGGCGACGTCCGCCTTCCCGATGATACCGAAAACCACGTCAGCTGCATCGATGTGTGGATTGCCAACGACGACTCTCCCGAAGCGATCCACCGCCAGATCAGGGATCGGCTTCAACGCGGCGAGCATCGGGCGAACTACCTCCTGCTGAATATCGGCCGGCTGCTCGGCATGCCGCTGAAAGTCAAACTCCTGCGCCGCAACCGCAGCCGACCGAACGGCAACATCGGGGCCTTTTCCAACCTCGGCGTCTGGGACAAGGATAAAGCCATCAGCAACCGCGACTCCTGGTTGTTTTGCCCGCCGGTCGTCGACGGCCAATTGCTCGGAGCAGGCTGTGTGACTTTTCAAGGCCGCATGGGGCTGACTCTACAGGCCCACCCTTGGTATGCCGGTGATCCACAAATCGCAAGCCGCTGCTTACGTCGCTGGGTTGCGGGGATGGAGCACGCGGTTGCGGACCCAATCCACGTGCCGGACTGACGATCCGGGCCGCTTGCCATCCCACATGGGATGGATGGTGGGCAGAGCTGGATTCGAACCAGCGTAGGCGTAAGCCAGCAGATTTACAGTCTGCCCCCTTTAGCCACTCGGGCATCTACCCTTTCACCATCCCGCTTGCGCGGGCGCGGATGTATGCGCGATGGAGGAGGCCTTTGACAAGGGAAAATATGAAGGATTCCCCAAATTCGTCACCACAAGCCATACTTGCCGTAGGCCATGATGAAGAGCCCCATGAGGAAATTGGCCACCCCGTGCATGACGACGCAGGCGCCCAGCGATTTGCTCCAGACACACAAGCCGTAGGTCAGGCTTCCGTAGATCAAAGCCGCCGGCCGGTCGGCAGCCTGATGCGCCAGGACAAACAAACCAGTGACGACCCCGTAAGAAAGCCATGAGGCCCTGCCAAAGGGCTGTTTCCAGTAATCCCCCTCCCAGTCGCACACAAAACGCATCAGAAAGCCTCTCCAGAAGATCTCTTCAATCAGGGCCACCACCAGCACCGCCCGCGCGAAGCGCATGATCACGGCAGCCCAAAAGGCCGCAGGATGATCGAAAATGCCGGGATTGAAGCCATCGGTCCGCGCCTCCACCCCCAGCCAGTTCCACCAAAACGCTGCTTCACCCGCCTGAGTCCAGCGGTCGTAAAGAACGGTGGGCAAGAGCCAGACACCAATCCCCATGGCACCCAACAGGGCCCCGACAAGATTCCACTTCAGGGACCAGCGGAACTGATAGGCTTTCCAGTACCGGAGCAGCAATCCGCCACAAACCAGGGTCTGGATGGGATAAACCCAATGCAGGGGATCCTGGCGCCACCAAGGGGCAGAGGGATGCTTCCACTCGATCCATGGGCCGAAAAGCCCCAGGAGCACCAGGAAGCCCATGAACACCGCAAAGGGCACCACATGGGCCTGGGTCGGTCGCTTTGCCGGATTGCTTGGATGTTTCGCATCCATGATACGCTTACAGCTTTCGCACGAACCGCTCGATCCGGTCGGTTGCCGTGCGGATGTCGTCGAAAGCGGTGGCGTAACAGCAACGCAGGAAACCCTCGCCCGAAGGACCGAAGGCGCTGCCGGGAACGCAGGCGACGTTTTCCTGCTCCAACAGACGCATCGCGAATTCCTTGCTACTCAAACCAGAACTGCGGATGTCCGGAAACACGTAGAACGCACCACCCGGCAGGTGGCAATCGAGGCCGATTTCGTTGAGCCGCCGGACAAGGAAGTCCCGCCGCTGATGGTAACTGTCGCGCATCTCCAGCATTGCGGGACGGCCGTTCTCCAATGCCTCGATCGCCGCATTCTGGCTCATGATCGGAGCACACAACATCGCATACTGATGGATCTTCATCATCGCCTCGATGATCGGCGACGGTGCACAGGCATAGCCGAGACGAAAGCCGGTCATGGCAAAGGCTTTGGAAAACCCGTGCAGAAGGATCGTGCGCTCCCGCATCCCGGGAAGCGCCGCAATCGACAGGTGCTCCTCGCCATCGTAGCGCAGCTCGCTGTAGATCTCGTCGGTCAGCACGATCAGGTCATGCTCGATCGCCAATTTGGCAATCCCCTCCAGATCTTCACGGGTCGCACAGGCACCGGTCGGATTGGTCGGGAAGTTGAGCATCAGCACCCGCGACTTCTGCGTGATCACCGACCGGAGAGCCTCGGGCTTGAGGGAAAATCCATCCTCCTTGGTCGTCACCACCGGCACCGCCACCCCGTGGGCCAACGCGATGCTGGGACTGTAGGAGACGTAGCAAGGCTCGTGGTAAATAACCTCGTCGCCGGGATTGACCAGAGCGCGCAGCGCGATGTCAATCGCCTCGGACACCCCAACGGTCACCAGGATTTCGGACGCCGGCTGATAGGCGACGTGAAAAAAGCCCTCAACGTAGCGGGCGATCGATTTCCGAAGAGACAGCAAGCCAAGATTGGACGTGTAGGTTGTCTGACCCTTCTCGAGGGAGTAAATCGCCGCCTCACGGATGTGCCAGGGCGTCACGAAATCCGGCTCGCCCACTCCGAGGGAAATCACACCCTCACGGCCCTGGACCAATTCGAAGAAATCCCGGATCCCGGAACGAGGGATGGATTGCACAGCAGTGGCGATTTTTTCAGAATAGTCCATGAACAAGGTGGCAGGCGCGTATCTCATCCGGCAATCCGATCCTCGTCAATGCCTTGATTGAAAGACCCCATCACCGAAAATCGTCTAAGTATCGTCATGTCGAATTCACTGGATCGCCGCAAATTCCTCCAACTGACTTCATCCGCAGCTCTTGCAAGTGCCTGGGCTCCGGTTCAGAGCCGTGCCGAGGATGCCGCCAAAAATCTCTATGCGAATCTCATCCCGAGCCGCAAAAGCCTGCCCACCCCCTGGGTCCAATCCCTCGTCCTGAGGAATGCTGCGGCAGACGCTGCGATCCAGAGCTCGGACAAGGCGGAACTCTCCCGCATCGGCATGACCATCGGCGGCATCGGCTGCGGCACCGTCTACCTCTCCGGCGATGGCCAACTCTACGTCTGGGACATCTTCAACCGTCCCCATGAAGGCGTTGTCGCCCAGACCGCCCCCATCCCGAAAGGCATGGAACCGCTCGGCGGCCACAAACCGATCGCACGGGAACGCGATGGCTCGAACTACATCATTCCCCCCACCCCACAAAATTTCCCCAACCCCTTCCGCCAGGAATTCATCCTGCAAATCGACAGCGACCCCAAATCCAGACCGCTACGCAATGAGGGATGGAAAGAGATCTCCTTCACCGGAAAGTGGCCCCTGGGAGTGGTCGACTACAGCGATCCCGACTGCCCGCTGAAAGTCAGACTCGAGGCCTGGACCCCCTTCATCCCTCTCGAAACCCAGGACTCATCCCTGCCGGTCACGGTGATGGAATACACCCTCACCAACACCAGCCAACAACAGGCAAACGGCAAACTCACCGGAATCTGGGAAAACCCGGTGCTCATCCACTCCCGCAAACAACAAGCCCAAGCCGTGACGAGCTTCGTCGTCAGCACCGAGAAGCATACCCTTCTCGGCCATTCCCCTGAAAAGGAGGATGAACCGCTACCACTCGGCGATTGGGGCAGCGCCAGCCTCGCTGTGATCGGCAAGGCCGATGCCACCCCGGCCAAGGACGGTCTCATCCGCCCGTTCCAACTCCAGGCCGGTGAATCCGTCACCATCACCTTCATCCTCGCCTGGCACTTCCCCCACAACGCCACCGTCAAAGCCCTCGGCACCCAGAAACCCTTCTACGCCACCCGCTTTAAAAACTCCCAGGAAGTCATCCTCCAAGGCATCCTCAAACGCTTCACGGCGCTCCGACAAAGCACCATGACCTGGGTCAAGACCTGGAACGACTCCACCTTACCCCAATGGCTGCTGGATCGCAGCATCCTCACCACCAATACCCTCCAAACCACAACCTGCCACATCTTCGCCGGCAAGGATTACCCGGAGGGCCGCTTCTGGGCCTGGGAAGGCATCGGCTGCTGCCCGGGCACCTGCGGCCACGTCTGGCATTATGCCCAGGGCGTCGCCCGCCTCTTTCCCTCGCTCGAACGCAACCTGCGCGAAATCACCGACTACGGCATCGCCTTCCAACCCTCGGGCGAAGTCCATTTCCGTGCGGAGTCCAGCAAGCAAACCGCCATCGACTCCCAAACGGGAACCATCCTGCGCACCTGGCGCGAACACCTCATCACCAACGACCACAAGTTCCTGCAAGGCGTCTGGCCGGAAGCCAAAAAGGCCCTGGAATGGCTCATTGCCTTCGACAAGCAGGATGCCGACGGACTCGACGGACTCCTGGATGGCGAACAGCACAACACCCTCGACGCCGAATGGTATGGCAAGGTCCACTGCCTCTGCTCGCTCTACCTCGCCGCGCTCAAGGCCGGCGAAGCCATGGCGCAGGTCATGAACGACGACGTCTTCGCGAAACTCTGCGCGGATGTGCATCAACTCGGAGCCCAAAAAATCTCCACCCTCTTCAATGGCGAATTCTACATCCAGCAGGAAGACCCCACGAAGCTCAACAAGATCGGCGTCGGCAGCGGCTGCTACATCGACCAGGTGATCGGCCAATGGTGGGCCCATCAGGTCGGCCTCGGCCGTATCTATGACGCCAATGAAATCCGCAAGGCCCTCGACAGCCTGTGGAAATACAATTTCGTCCCCCATATCGGCAGATTCCGCGAAGGCTTCACCCGCGGACGCTTTTACGCACTCGGTAATGAAGCCGGATTGGTCATGTGCACCTGGCCGAAAGGTGGCCTCCGCGATGACTTCAAGAAACACTGGCAATACGGCTACTTCAACGAATGCATGACTGGCTTCGAATGGCAGGTCGCCGCCCACCTCATCCAGGAAGGCGATCCCATCGAAGACACCGATGCCGCACCGGAAATGCTCGACGAAGCCACCACCCTCAAAACCCACACCCTGCGAGGTCTCGCCATAAGCCGCGCCATCCACGACCGCTACCACGCCTCGAAACGCAACCCCTACAACGAGATCGAGTGTTCTGACCACTACGCCCGCGCCAATGCCAGCTATTCGGTCTTCCTCGCCCTGTGCGGCTTCCACTACGACGGCCCCAAAGGCATCATCGGCTTCGCCCCCAAACTCAACCCATCCTCGTTCAAGGCCGCCTTCACCGCTGCCGCCGGCTGGGGCTCCTTCGAGCAGAAACTCAAGGAGAAAACCTGGACGGCCAAACTCCAACTTGAATCCGGAAACCTCCAGCTCCGCGAAATCCGCCTGCCTTGGCTTAACTCCAAAGCGGTCGCGCGCATCGGCGAGCAGACGATCGAAAGCACGGTCGAAAACGGCGTTCTCCGCTTCAGTCAAGCACTCAGCCTCAAGGCCGGAGCGCAAGCCCTGACCCTTACTTGCTGATCAGCCCGAGCAACGCCGCCGAGATCGGCTTCATCAGCATCGAAGGGCACAGGCCAAGCAACAACAGGACCAAGGCGGGAATCCCAATCGCCAGACGATGGCCGAGCGGCAACGCGCCCGCAGCGGCGTCGCCGGCCTCACCTTTGACAAACGCCTGCTTGAGCACCGCAAGGTAGTAATACAGCGAAATCGCGCTCAAGGACGCCCCCAGAATGACCAACCAGAAAAGACCGGAGTGATCCGCGCGATAGGAATCCGCCAGCGCCTGGCTGAACAAGGCGAACTTGCCGGCAAACCCAGCCATCGGCGGGATGCCCGCCAATGAGGTCAGGCAAAGCAACAGGGCAAGCGCCTGAAGTGGCGAACGGTGGATGAGGCCGGCAAAGGACTCACGGCTGTCATCGCCACGGTCACGCTCAACCGCCGCGGTCACCGCCAAGGCCCCCAGGGTCGCCAGGCCATAGACCACCACATAGAATAGGGCGGCACCCACCGAGGCTGATCCGTGGGCACAGACGCCGACGAGCAGATATCCGGTATTGGCAACCGCCGAATACGCCAACATGCGCCGCACACTCGACTGGGCCAGAGCCAACAGATTTCCGAAAATCATCGAAACGGCCGCCAGTACCCCCAACCACATCGCCCAACCGGCCGCAATTCCCCCCCACGAGGCCGATCCGGAGAGCGGCACAAAGCCCAACACCAGAATCCGCACCAGCACCACCATGCCAACCGCCTTGGATGCGGCACTGATCAATGCCACGCTGGTTGCGGATGCCCCTTGATAGACATCCGGCGCCCAATAGTGGAACGGTGCGGCCGCAAGCTTGAAGCCGATGCCCACAAGCACCATCACCAACCCTGCCATCAGCAACAGCGAGCCCCGGCCGTCCTGCAGCCCACGGAGGATTTCATGAAGCGAAACACTGTGGCTATGGCCGTAAATCAGGCTGATTCCGAACAACAGGAAGGCGGCAGAAACCCCGCCAAAGAGGAAATACTTGAGTGAAACCTCGGCGGCCTTGGACGTGCGCGGAAATCCAACCATCAGATACAACGACAGGCTCGCCAACTCGAGTGCGACAAACAGCAGCAGCAGGTGCTGCGAGGAAACCGCAAGCGAAAGCCCGCAGATCGCGAACAGCATCAGCGCGACAAACTCACCCGCATTCCGCGCCTCATCCTTCACCGGTGGCAACATGACCGCCAAGGCACCCAAGGCCAGCACCACCACCTTGAAAACCCTCGCCAGAGGGTCGATCGTCACCAGTCCCGCAGCATCCGGCGCCATCGGCTGCCAGATCATCGACAGTCCGGCCAGCAGGATGCCCCCAATCGCCATCCACGAAACCGTGGCATATGAAACCGCCTTCCCCCGCTTTGCCTGGCAAGTCACCGCGCAGCCCAACAACACCAGTGCGGTCAGCACCAGAATCGCCTCAGGCATCAATTGCTTGAAAAATGAAATGGTGGTCATTGCCTTCAGAGGGAGAACGATTGGAAAAGCGGTGAACGCAGGCCTTCGTCGATGAGCGTGATCCACGGCTTCGGATAGAGGCCGATGGCAATCGAAACGGCCAACAAAAGGACGATCGCGGCGATTTCCGGCCAGGTCAGCGGATCCAGCTTCACACGTGCCGGCGACGCCTCACCCTTCGGAAAGCAGGTTTTCTGGATCGCCCGCAGCGAAAACGCGCCGGTCAGGATGATCCCGAGCGCAACCGCCAGCGTCAGCCATGGATAGACCGGCCACAGGCCAATGATCACCGATACCTCCGCCACAAAACCGCTGAACCCCGGCAGGCCCATCGAGGCCGCCATCGCCAGCGTGAAGGCCAGTGCCGCCGCAGGAAGTTTCTTCCAAAGGTCGAAGCGCTTCAGCTCGGCCAAGTCCCGGGTATGTGTCCGCTCGTAGATTGTGCGCCCGGCAATGCCGAACAAAAGCCCGGCGATGATGCCATGGGAAATCATCTGCAACACCGCGCCTCTCAGACCCCAATGCGTGGCAGCCGCCAGGCCGAGCAGGATGAAACCCATGTGGCTGACCGAGGAATAACCGATGACAAACTTCAGATCCTTCTGCGTCAATGCGGTCAGGGCACCGTAGAGGATGCCGACGACCGCCAGCACGGCAATCGCCCACTGCCATTGCTCGAAACCCTTCGGGAAGATCGGCATGGCAACGCACAGGGCCCCGTAGGCTCCCAATTTCATCACCACCCCTGCGAGCAGCATCGATGCGGCGGTGGGAGCCGCCACGTGACCGGTCGGCGCCCAGGTATGGAATGGCCAGATGCCCGCCAACACCGCGAAGCCCAGAAACAGGAGGGGAAACGCCCAGCCCTGCAGAGCCGACGGATAGGACGCGGCTGCCAGATGCTGCAAATCGAAACTTGTTCCACCCGCCGCCGCATACGCCACCGCAAGGCCGGCGAGGATCAGGGCACTCGCACCGATGGAATACATCGTGAGCTTCATCGCCCCATACTCGCGGTTGGTCGATCCCCAGATGGCAATCAACATGTACTTGGGCAGGATCACGATTTCGTAAAACACGAACAGCAGGAACGCGTCGCGGCTCATGAACACACCGTAGACCCCGCCGATGATCGTCATGAAAAACGCGAAGAATGCCCGTTGGCGCTTGCCGACATTCCACGAGAACAACACCCCCGCCACTGCCACGATGCCGGTGAGCAACAGCAGTGTCAGCGCCAAGCCATCGGCGGCGAGATGGAAGCGGCTGCCCAGCGAGGGAATCCACTCGACATCAAAATTCCAGACCTTCGCCTGCGGGTTTCCCAGCCGCTCGACACAGCACCATGCCGCGACAAGAGCGCCAATGACGGAGCCGATCAAGGCAATCACCTTCGACCATGCAGCCGCCCGTGCGGGCAACACGCACACGATCACCACGGCGGCAAAGGCAGAAAGAATGGTCCAGGCGGGAGTCATGGTTTCATTTCAGGGGAAGAAGCTCGAGAAGCGGGACCGTTCCGGCATTCGCAAAGTGCAGCAGCACCTGTGGCCAGACGCCGGGAACGACGATCAGGGTGATCAGGACTCCGAAAGTCACACGCTCGGTCCGGTTCAGATCCGTCCAGCGGGCAAGTGATGGATGCAGCGGACCATGGAAGACCTTGCGGATCATCCGCAGCAAAAACACGGCGGTCAGCAGCAATCCGATCACCGAGAGCGAAGCCGCCGTCGGAATCAGCGCGAAGGAAGCGTTGAAGATCAGGAACTCGCCGATGAATCCGCTCAAGCCCGGAAGACCAAGCGAAGCGAAAATCACCAGTCCGAATGCACCGCAAAACACCGGCGTGCGGGCCCGCAGGCCGCCGAAATCATCCAGCCCCCGCTTACCTCCGCTTCTCGATTCGAGGATGAAGATGCCATAGAACAGGGCCGTGGCGATGATGCCATGGTTGATCGCCTGAAGCACGGTTCCGGACAAGGCGGCCGACAATGCCTCGCGGCCACCCTGCATGCCGGCAACTGCGGCAATCGACAGCGCGCAATAACCAAGGTGGTTCACCGAGGAATAGGCCAGCATGCGCTTCAGATCCCGCTGGGCCATGGCCGCCAGCGCGCCAAGCAACACCGTCGCGACGGCCAACACCGCAAGCCAAGGCGCGAGAACCGGCAACACCTCGGGGAAGACCGGCAGGAAAATCCTCAGCAAGCCATAGACGCCCATCTTCGAAAGCAGGCCGGTCAGCAGCATCGTCACCGGCGTCGGTGCCTCGGCATAAGCGGATGGCAACCATGCATGGAATGGAACCACCGGCAGCTTGACCGCAAGACCGAGAAACACCGCGATCGCCACGACCAACAAGCACTGCGGTCCGCCGAATCCGGCCGATGGGAACGCCTTGGCCATCGCAGCCACCAATTCCCCGCTCGCCGCCATCGCCGAAAGCTTGTCGAAATCCATGGTGCCGAGCGCATGCTGCAACACCAAAAAACCGACCAGCATGAACGCACTGCCGCCCAAGGTCATGATGAAAAACCGCAATGCGGCTTTCGGTGCACCAGTACCACCCCACATCCGGATCAGCAGATACGACGGGATCAGCGTCATTTCCCAGCACAGGAACCAGGGAATGAAATGGCGTGCCGTGAACACACCGAACAGGGCCGTCTCCATCACCAGGATGAGGGCGTAGTAGGAACGGTCGGAAATCTTGAGCTGCGTCGAGGCAACCAGGGCGACCAGCACCACCACGTGCGTCAGCATCACGAAAAGAAAGCTCAAACCGTCGGAGGCGAACTCGAGCTGGATTTCAGCATCGCCGATCCATGGGATCTTCACCGCGGCGAGTCCCGTGCCGCTCCACAGCTGGATGGCCAGCGTCAGCAGCACAACCGCAATGGAAAAACGTCCCGCCTTTTTGCCATCTGTCTTGGACCGCAGCGCAAGCACCACCGCGGCCAGCAATGGCAGGAGGAAGGATGTGAAGTAGAGGGATTCGAGCGACATGGAATTAGCTGGCAGCAAACCAGAGATAAAGGACAAGCAGCACCGACATACCGAGACCGATGGAGCGGAGATAGGACTGCGGACGACCGCCGATCGCGCGGGAAGTCGCGAGCGCACGCCGCTTCATGCCATCACAGATGCCGTCAAAGCCACGGTTCAATCCATTCTCGTCAGCTGCCCGTGTCATGTAGCCGAAGGCCTTGACCAGCGCCTCCCCCATCGACATCAGCGGCACCATGATCATGCGTTCCAGCATGTCCACCGCACCGGCGATAAACGCAAGCGGATCGATGACCACTTTCTGATAGAGAGCGTCGAATCCCATCGCCCGCTCGAGAAATCCCCACAGCGATCCCAGCTTCCCGGCGAGCGGATCTGGAGCACCGCTGTCTTCCGAGGGCTTCCGGTAAATGATCCATGAGGCTCCGACCCCGACGGTGACAATGACCAGGGAAAGCAAGATCAGACCGATCCCGTGGCCGAGGGCGGCGAAGTGGAATGCCGCCGACTCCCCTTCGATCCATTTTTCAAACCACGGCCAGGCAGGCGTGCCGATGAGCGAAAGCAAAACCGCGCCAGCCGCCAGCACATAGAGCGGAACGAGCATGACCGCCGGGCTTTCGTGCGGGTGATGCACGCCGGGTTTCCGTGCGGCACCGAAGAAGACCAGCAAGGCCTGGCGGGTCATGTAAAATGCCGTCAGCAATGCCGCGCAGGCAGCCAAGAGGAAGGG
>CBFGOB010000041.1:0-12795 GCA_965650215.1 uncultured bacterium
AAATAGATCAGCATGCCCGAGACATCGACGGTCGAGGCCAAGGAAGGGGATGAGACCACCGCAGGTTCGAGTTTGGTCGCGCGGGCGGCAATCGGCAGCATCGCACCGAGGGTGGTGGCAGAGAGAACCTGCACCGTGAGTGCCACAGCGACGGCGACGGCGAGTTCGGTGAAACTGAACGGGCCGCCGGTCTGGGGCTGCAATCGGGGCAGGATCAGCGTGATGAATGCGGAAATGGCGAGCCCGAGGGACAGGCCGAGCAGGAGACCGGTGCGGGCTTCCTTCCACGCGATGCGCAAGGCGTTGCCGGTACTGATTTCTCCCAGGGCCATCGCGCGGATGACCATGGTGGCCGCCTGACCGCCGGAGTTGCCTCCCGCCGCCACCACCATCGGCAGGAACAGCGACAGCACAAAGGCCTGCTCGAGGACTTCGCTGAAACGGAACATCACGTAACCCGAGGCGATCGAGATGAAGGCGAGCCCGACCAGCCATGCCACACGACGCCGGAAGTGAAGCCTCACGCCGGTGTTGAGATAGGATTCCTCGGATTGCTCGCCGCCGATACCCGCCAGTTTTTCGATGTCCTCGGTGGATTCTTCCTGAAGGATTTCCAAGGCGTCGTCGTAGGTGATCACGCCCAGCAGGTGATGGAACTCATCGACGACGGGCAGCACCACGAGGTCGTATTTGGACAGCGTGCGGGCGGCCTCTTCCTGGTCGGTGGTGGCGAGGATGTATTCATCGGCCTCATCCATGAGGTCGTGAACCGGCGTGTCCCAAGTGCTGAACGCCAGATCGCGAAGGCGGATTTTGCCAACCAGGCGCCCTTGCTCGTCGACGACAAAGATGCGGGCCAGGGTTTCGGTGTCCTCGCGATCGCGGCGCAGCACGTTGATCGCCTCCTTGACGGTCATGTCGGCGGTGATGCGGCCGATCTGGGTGGTCATCCGCCCGCCGGCCGTGTCCTCCTCATACTTGAGCAGGTTGCGGGTGAGCGCCTTGTCCTTGGGGCCCAGGAGACTGAAGAAGCGGACCTGGGCCTCGGGGCTGACGACCTGGAAGACGTCGACGCGGTCGTCGTCGGAGAAATTGCCAAGCAGGACCCGCAGCTGGGCGGGCTTGAAGTGGCTCAGGGCTTCCTCGATCAGGGTGTAGGGAAGCTCGGCGATCAGGTCGGTGGCCAGTTCGGGGCCGATGGTGCGCAGGAGGAGTTCCCGCTGCTCGTCGTCGAGGTTTTCGTAAAGCGTGGCGAGGTCGGCGTAGTGCATCTCCTGGGCACAAGCCAGGACTGCCGAGGCATCGCCGGCATCCAGCGCGCGCGTCAGCTCTCCTTCCCAGTCCTTTTCGAGTTCGTCCGCCACGGGCAAAAGGTGGGGGGATCATCGGCGAGCCGCAAGGAAAAGGAATGCAGCGGCGGGACTTGTGGCAGTGGCCCAGCGGCCCTGCTCACTCCAGCATCCGCTGCAAGGCCGCCTCGTCGATGATCGGAATGCCGAGTTGTTCGGCCTTCTCGCGCTTCGAACCGCCGCCGTCGCCGGCGAGGAGGAAGTCGGTTTTGGCCGACACCGACCCGCTGACCTTGCCGCCCTTGCGTTCGATCAGGTCCTTGATGGTGTCCCGGTCGCTGCTGAGCGAACCGGTGATGACGAAGGTTTTGCCACCCAGCGGCAGGGCGCTGAGGCCGGCTTCGGCGGGCTTGGGCAGGTAGTTGTCCGACGCGGGATCGATGTCGAAGGCCTGCAGCCGTTGAATTGCCAGCTGGCCTGCTTCCGACCTGAAGAAGTCTAGAGTGCTTTGCGCTGCGACTCCACCAAGTTCCGGGCTTATCTGGTAGGAATCGAGTATCGCGTTTAGCGTTTTAAGCTCGGATTTGTATTGATGGGCAACCGATTTGCGTTGAGCGCGCTCTTCTGCAGTGATCGCTTCCTTCTTGGGATTGATCGGGTTGTTTTTGATCCAAGTGTCTTTGAATCCCCGTTCGGCAATCATGCCCAGTAGGTCAGAGCTTGTCAGTTCGCTGAACGTCGCATGCAGCCGGGAAAGTTCCTTGGCTGCCGACTCGCCGAGTTGGCGGATACCCATGGCATAGAGCCAGCGGTTGAGCGGTTTGTGGCGCGCGTCGCCAAGTGCCGCAATGATTTTGGCGGCATTCTTTTCCCCGAAGCGGCGCGGGCTTTCCCCGGTGCCGAGGTTGAGCTCGGCGAGGGTGCTTTCCTTGAGGTCGAACAGTTCGAGGGGAGAGTGGCAGATGCCGTTCCTGACCAGCGCCTCGGCGACCGTTTCCCCGAGCCCTTCGATGTCGAGGGCCTTGCGGGAGGCGAAGTGGGCAATGCGGGTGACCGCCTGCGCCGGGCATTGGAAATTGCTGCAGCGCCAGGCGACGAAGCCTTCTTCCTGGGCGATCGGTCCACGGCAGGACGGGCAACAGCCGCCGACGTGATCGTAAATCGAAAAGGGTTTGGTTCCGGGGACAGGGTGGGTGACCTTGACCACGGCCGGGATGATTTCTCCGGCTTTTTCCACCAGCACGCGGGCTCCGACATGGATGCCCTTGCGGTCGATTTCATCCTGGTTGTGAAGGGTGGCACGCGAGACGGTCGATCCGGAGATCAGGACCGGCTCGAGTTCGGCGACCGGGGTGAGCACGCCGGTGCGGCCGACCTGGATGCTGATCGCGCGGATGGTGGTCTCCTGCTGTTCCGGCAGGAATTTGTAGGCGGCGGCCCAGCGCGGTGCGCGCGCGGTGAAGCCGAGTTGCTCGCGCTCGGCACGGCCGAGGACTTTGACCACCGCACCGTCGGTGCCGTAGCCGAGATCATGACGGTGGGAGTTGAGGTGCTTCACGGCAGCCAGGACCCCATCGAGGTCGTGGGCGGTGATGACCGGTTGGTTGCGGGGGATGCCCAAGCGGTCGAGCAGGGCGTGGAAATCGTGTTCGGTGGCGAGCGTTTCACCCTCATAGGCGCCAAGTCCGTGGGCCAGGAAGGCCAGCGGCCGCTTCGCCACGACTTTCGGGTCGAGTTGCTTGAGCGTGCCGGCGGTCGCATTGCGCGGGTTGGCGAAGGTGGCGAGACCGGCCTCGTCGCGTTCCTCGTTCATTTTGGCGAAGGCCTCGTTCGGCATGAAAATCTCGCCGCGGACTTCGAGAAGGGAGGGGGCCTTGTCCCCCAAATCCAGCGGGATGCTGCGGATCGTGCGGACGTTGTGGGTGATGTCGTCGCCGGTTCTGCCGTCGCCGCGGGTGGCGGCATAGATCAGCCTGCCGTTCCGATAGAGCAGGCTGACCGCGACTCCGTCGATCTTCGGCTCGACGGTGACCGTGATGTCCTCGCGGCCGAGGTTCTTGCGCAGCCGCTGATAGAACGCGATCAGTTCCGAGGCGGGTTCGTCGGCGTCCTTGAGTTCGAAGACGTCATCGATCGAAAGCATCGGCACCGGGTGCTCGATCTGCTGGAAGCCGTCGATGGGTTTGCCGCCGACGCGTTGGGTGGGGGAGTTCGCGTCGGCGAACTCCGGATGGGCGGCCTCGAGGTCTTCCAATTCGCGGAACAGCTTGTCGTAATCCGCGTCGGAGATTTCAGGGCTTGCCCGGTTGTAATAAAGCTCATCGTGATGGCGGATGCGGGTCCGGAGGTCCTGGATGCGTTTCTGCGGTCCGCTGGAATAGGAAAAGAGATCCGCTTCGCTCATGGCTCGGGTGTCTGGATGGGGGCTTGCTCGCAGCGTCCGGAGCTCAGGGGTCGGGGACGGTCCTGACCTGGGATTTGTAGGACTCGCCGGAGAAACGCAGCGCGATATGGTAGCCTTCGTCGGTGCGGCCCGCGCCCACGAGGATTGCCCCGGTTTGCTCCGATTCCCAGAGGTGGGTGAAAATGACCGCATCCGGTTGGATTGAAGCCAGGTCGAGGCTGCTGCCCGCGCTCAGCGGCTTGCCGTAGAGTTCCGTCAGGATCGCGACGTAGCTCTGCCAACAGGGCAGGATCCGGTCCTTGGCGTTGGCCAAGGGCATCGGGTCGGTATGCAGGGTGAAATCCTTGAGGCCACCATCGTCATTCCAGCCGAAATAAAGCTGCGAGTGGTGGTCTGTGATTTTCTGCCGGGTGCGGAAAACGCCGTTGAGTCCGGTGCGGGCAAGGAACGATTCGGGCATGGTGCATTCGAAAAGCCCGCTGGCCTTCAGCCTGGCAGTGACCTTGGCGCTGGGCTCGCCGAATGCAAGGCATCCCTGAATCCGTTGGATCAGCGCCTTGGGGTCGGCGGGGGGCAGCGCCGCGGGTTGGGAAACGGCTTTTGCGAGCGGGTGGGTTTGCTCCAGCCATGCCACATCATCCGGATGCATTTGGGCGAGCGGCAGGCGAGCTTGCTTGAGGTCCGAGCTGCGGCGGATCAGGACGCTGCCGGCGTCGCGGGAAATGAAGTCGCCGCGAACCGAGCGGCTGCCATCTGTGTTCCTCCAGTCCCGCGGGGCAGCGGCGGCTGACAGACATGTGAGCAAGGCGATGGTAACGGCGAGTCTCATGTTCCTGGGAGCGTTTGGGTTCCGGTTCAGTGGCCCTGGTTTTTTTTCGGTGGCGTCCACTCGCGCCTTGAGCGGGATCGCACCGAGAAAATCACGGGGATGCCCGGTGCCGGGTGGGCGGCCCGGTAGCGGTTGACCAGATAGGATTCGTAACTGCTGGTCATGAGATGCTTGTCGTTGACGAACAGAACGATCGTCGGCACCGGGATGACGCTGTATTTCTCGTTGGTGGCGGCGGTGGCATAGTAAAGCTTGAGCCGCTTTTTTGCGCCGCTGTCGAGCGGTGGAGGGTTTTGGAGGATGGCTTCCTGCAGGATGCGGTTGAGCTGGCCGGTTCCGGGGATGTGCTGGGCCCCGTCGCGGATCTTGAGCGCTTCCTTGAGGACATGTTGCACCGCGCCGCCGGTTTTCGCCGAGCAGGCGACAAAGGGGGCGTGGGAAAGGAAGAACAGCTCGCGGCGCACGTCTTCGCCCGCTTTTTCGAGGCGTGCCTTGCGGTCGGTATCCGGGTGGAACAGGTCGAACTTGTTCAGCACGATGAGGCAGGGCTTTTTCTCCTCCATGATCGTCTGGGCGATCTTGCGGTCCATCGAGGTGATGCCTGCGGCCAGGTCGATGACGAGCACGCAGAGGTCGGAGCGGCGGATCGCACGCTCGGTGCGCATGGCCGAGAAGACCTCCACCGAGTTGTCGCGCTTGCCGCGCGGCCGGAGGCCTGCGGTGTCGATGAGCGTGAAATTCTCGTCCTGATAGGAATAGGGAAGGTCGATGGCGTCACGGGTGGTGCCGGCAATGTTCGAGACGATCGTGCGCTCGTCCTTGAGGATGGCGTTGACCAGCGAGGATTTGCCGGCATTCGGCTTGCCGACGATCGCCAGTTTGATGCCGACGATTTCCGCTTCTTCCGCGATCGCCTCGGATTCCTTGGCGAGCGGGGCGATGACCTTGTCGATCTCGTGGCAGAGTCTGGAGAAATTCCTGCCGTGCTCGGCGGAGACGAACACGCAGCTTGCAAAGCCAAGCCTTGCGAATTCGTCGAAGGCCGATTCGTGTTTCGGGTCGTCGACCTTGTTGAGGACCAGCAGCACCGGAGGTTTGGCCTTGCGGAGCTTTTGGGCGATGGCCTGGTCGGTTGGCGTGAGGCCGTCGTGGGCGTCGACCACAAAAAGGATGAGGTCGGCGGTGTCCATCGCGATGTCGGCCTCGATCGAGACCTGGGTGTCGAAGCCGTCGTCGATGTGGCTGCCGATGCCGCCGGTGTCGATGATCTGGCAAGCGGTTTCCGTGGCCTTCGAGGGTGCGGCGATCCGGTCGCGGGTGACTCCCGGTTGGTCGTGGACAATCGCGATCTTGCGCCCGGCAAGCCGGTTGAAAAGCGCGGACTTGCCGACATTGGGGCGACCGACGATGGCGACAGTGGGCATATGGGGAAAATGCTGAAATTTCGAAAAGCTGAAAAGAGGAAACGAGAGGATGCTGAAAAAGAGCGCAGGCGGGAGCCGACGTGTCCTTCGAGGCGGGATCTGGTGACGAAAAAGCCCCGCCGACTGGCGGGGCTGATGCGCGAAGGGGATGGCGGAGCGGACTGGGCTCGAACCCGCGACCTCCAACGTGACAGGCTGGCGCTCTAACCAACTGAGCTACCGCTCCATCCCGTTCGGGTGGCGCGGACGCTAGGAGGCGACCGGGTTCCGCGCAACACCTTTTTTTGGTGATTTGAGACTTTTTTGTGCCGGGTGCCGCTTCAGCCCAAGGCTTCGACGACGGCATCGAGGCTGGAAAGGTCCTCGACCGAGTGAACGGTGGTGTTTTTGTCGATTTTGGAGACCAGGCCGGCGATGACCTTGCCGGGGCCGAGCTCGATGAAGTCGGTGTATCCCATCGAGATCAGTTTCTGGATCGATGCCGTCCAGCGCACGGACCCGGTGACCTGTTTTTCGAGCATGGCACGGATTTCCGCGGCTTCGGTCACCGGGCTTGCCGCGTAGTTGCAGATGACCGGGATCGAAGGGGGTGCGAAGTGCATGGCGGCCAGTTCGGCGGCGAGCTGTTCCTGTGCGCTTTGCATCAGGCGCGAGTGGTAGGCGCCGGCGACGTTGAGCTTGATGGCGCGGCGGATGCCGAAGTCCTTGGCTTTCTCGATGGCGGTGTCGATGCCGGTGACGGTGCCGGAGAGGACGATCTGGCCCGGGGCATTGAGGTTGGCGATATCAACATCGGCTGCGGCGGCAAGGGCCTGGACCTGGGCTTCCTCGCCCCCGATCAGGGCTGCCATCGAGCCTTGGGTCGCATTGCAGGCTTCCTCCATGAAGGCACCGCGTTTGCCGACGATTTTCAAGCCTTCGGCGAACGAGAAGGTTCCGGCGGCCGCATGGGCGGTGAACTCCCCGAGGGAAAGGCCTGCCGCGGCGACGGGTTTGAGGTCCGGAAGCCGTTCCTTGAGCAGGGCGAGCGCCATCAGGCCGTGGAGATACAGCGCGGGTTGGCAGCGCGAGGTTTTGGTGAGCTCCTCGTCCGGTCCCTCGAACATGATCTGGGAAATCGGGAAGCCAAGGGCCAGGTCGGCCTCATGGGCCATCTGGCGGGCGATGGCCGAATGCTCGGCGAAATCCTTGCCCATGCCCACTTTCTGGGCGCCCTGTCCGGAGAAAAGAAGAACGGTTTGGCTCATAGCGCCGTCTGTCTAAGGGATGGCAGGGAGCGAGAAAAGGGAAATCCGGTGCCGCCGCTGCTTCGTGACTTGCGAAGCCGGGACCGCGGGTTTAGGGATCTGTCGATCCGATTCACCATGAGCAAAACATCCCCCGAAATCACCGTGTATCTCAAAACCTTCTGCGGCTGGAGCGAAGGCGTGCGCGCGATCATGCGCAAGTATGGGCTGCAGTATGAGGAAAAGGACATCATCAAGAACCCCGCGTTCCGCTGGGAGATGGAGCAGCGCAGCGGCCAGCCGCTTTCACCCTGTGTGGTCGTCGACGGCCAGATGCTGGCGGATGTGAGCGGTGAGGAGGTCGAGCGCTGGATGATTGAAAACGGCTACCTGCAGGCGAGTGATGATGCGCCCGACGCGCCGATCAACTCCGCCTGCACCGACGAGCAGCATGAGGCGATGGCCAGGGGCTTGCCACCGGTTCCCGGAAAGATCCGCTTCCTCGATTGAGTCCCGGCCAATGCTGTGGCGGGCGTCGTCGCCCTGGCATCGAAGATTTATCAAGGGAATGCCTTGCGTTTTGCGGCCGCTCTCCGCATCGTGCGCCCCATGCATCCTGACGTGGCGAAGCTGGTTCAAGCCGGCCGAATTCCCCAACCTGTCGGCGAGCGCCTATCCCAATTGGCTCCCGGCAACTTCTGTGTTCACAAATCCTTCGGTGCCGGAAAGGTGGTGGAATGGGATCTGCCGGGCAAAAAGATCGTGATCGACTTTGAAAAGTCCAGTGGTCAGGCCATGGAGCTCCAGTTCGCCTTCAACAAGACCGAGTGGATTCCCGCCGACGATTTCCGGGCCAAAAAGATCGAGCAGGTCGAGGAGCTGAGGGTTTTGTCCAAGAAGGATCCGGTGGCGATGATCGTGCACCTGCTCCAGAGCCATGGTGGGAGCATGAGCGCCGACGCCCTGGAGGCCGAGCTGTCCGGTTCGGTGATCCCCGAGGCTTCCTACAAGCGCTGGTGGGACTCCGCGAAGAAGGCTCTGCGCGAGAGCCGCGTCGCGGTGATCGGCGCCAAACGCAGTGATCCGATTGTGCTGCGCAGCGGGGACCAGAGTCCGGCGGAGGCGTTGGTGGCGGATTTCGAGGCGGCCAGGGACATCAAGGGCATGATCAAGGCCCTTGAGGCGATTGCGGCCGACATCGGAGCCTTCGACCATGCGGCCGATTCCCTCAAGCGCCTCTTGCATGACATCGACGAGGGTGCCAAGAAGGCGGCAAGGGTTCAGCTCGGCTACGCGCTGCAGCTGGTGGCGGCCCGTGACGAGGTGATCGGTTCGAGCAAGGCGCTCGAGCTGGATCCTGCCGCGGTCCGTTTGTCCGATCTCCTGACGGCTTCCGACATCGTGAAACTCGCCGATGAGGCGGGTGCCCTGCCATCCAGCCGCCAGCGCGCCGTGTATGAAGCCTTTCCCGCCGCCTACGGCGACGTCTGGGTCGACAAGATCGTCATCGTCTTCGACCGTGTCGGCGCCCGCGGTGTCACCGAGATCGCCCGCCTGCTCAACGATCAGGGGCAGATGCCGGCACTGATGACCCATCTCAAGTCGGCGATCGCGCGCCGGGACCTGGGGGCGGACGCCCTGATCTGGGTGTGCCGTGAGCGCAAGGATGCCGCCGCCGAGGTGTTCAATGCCGATGTGGGAGCGTCGGTCCTCAATTTGTTAGAGAACGACCACCTGTCCGATGGGCCGCGCAAGACCTCGCGCTTGCAGAGCCTGCTGGGTGACGACAAGACGCTTCTGGTCGATCTGGTCGAAACCATGGATGTCAACGAAGCCCGCAATTTCGCGCGCCGCCTGCTGGACTGCCCGGTCTTCGGCGAGTTGGAGAAGAAATCCCTCATGGCCCGCATCATCAAGGCCCGTCCCGAGACCGGCGAACTGGTCAGTGGCAGCTCCTCGAGGCGGGAGGAGACCCTTCTCGTTTCGTGGGAAAGCCTGGAAAAGAAAAAGGCCGAACTCGACGACATCGTCCGCAACAAGATCCCGCAGAACCGTCAGGACATCAAGATCGCCAAGTCCTACGGCGACCTGCGCGAGAATTTCGAATACAAGTCGGCCAAGGACATGGAGAAATACCTGTCGCACCGCCGCACCGCGCTCGACCGGGAGATCAATTCCGCCCGCGGGACCGACTTCAAGGGTGCCGATCCCTCGAAGGTGAACATCGGGACGGTGGTGACCCTTGCCGATGCCGCGGGCCATCCGAGCGAGGTGACCGTGCTCGGTGCCTGGGACTCGGATCCCGACAAAAAGATCGTTTCTTATCTTTCGGATGTCGGCAAGGCTCTGCTCCACCGCGTCCCGGGTGATGCGGTCGAGGTTCGGGATCCCGTGACCGAGGAGATGCGGACCCTGACGATCCGCTCGATCCGCCCCTTCAATCCCTGATCGCAGATCGGCAAATCCTGCGCGTTTTCGATCCTTTCCATTTCGAGGCTTGCCTCGTCGGCGATCTCTACGGACCGTCTCCGCGCTTACCCATTCCCAACTGTTCTATCCACAAATACCATGGACTATACCACCATTGTTGAAATCCGCGGCCGCGAGGTGATCGATTCGCGCGGCAATCCCACGATTGAAGTCGACGTCCACCTTGATGGTGGCGCGATGGGCCGTGCTTCCGTTCCTTCGGG
Source organism: uncultured bacterium (assembly GCA_965650215.1). Classification (GTDB taxonomy): domain Bacteria; phylum Verrucomicrobiota; class Verrucomicrobiia; order Verrucomicrobiales; family Akkermansiaceae; genus Luteolibacter. The sequence goes on from CBFGOB010000041.1 coordinate 9,866, forward strand.
GGCCTCGACCGGCGAGCATGAGGCGGTCGAGCTTCGTGACGGCGACAAGAAGCGCTTCCTCGGCAAGGGCGTTCTGAAGGCTGTTGAGAATGTGAACAGCAAGATCGCTCCCGAGATCCTCGGGTTCTGTGCGACCGAGCAGGCGTCGATCGATGCGGCGATGCTCGCCCTGGACGGCACCTCGACCAAGAAGGTCCTCGGTGCGAACGCGATCCTCGGGGTTTCGATGGCGGTGGCCAAGGCAGCTGCCGCCCAGCTCGGCGTGCCGCTTTACAAATACCTTGGCGGCCCCAATGCAAAGGTGCTTCCGGTGCCGATGATGAACATCATCAACGGCGGCGCCCACTCCGACGCGCCGATCGACTTCCAGGAATTCATGATCATGCCGATCGGTGCCCCGACCTTCCGCGAGTCGCTGCGTTACGGTGCCGAGGTGTTCCACTCCCTCAAGAAGGTCCTTCACGACCGTGGCCTGTCGACGGCGGTGGGAGACGAAGGCGGCTTTGCCCCGGTGCTCAAGGGAGCGGATGATGCTCTGGGCGTCATCTGTCAGGCGATCGAGAAGGCTGGCTACAAGGTTGGCGAGGACATTGCGATCGCGCTGGACGTCGCCAGTTCGGAATTCTTCGACAAGAAGAAGAAAAAGTATGTTTTCAAGAAATCCGACAAGTCGGAGAAGACGGCCGAGGAACTGGTCGCCTACTATGCCAAGTTGCAGAAGAAGTATCCGATCATCTCGATTGAGGACGGATGCGACGAAAACGACTGGGCCGGTTGGAAGGTGCTGAGCGACAAGCTCGGCGGCAAGACCCAGCTGGTCGGCGACGACCTCTTCGTGACCAACACCCAGTTCCTCAAGAAGGGCATCGACAGCGGTGTGGCCAACTCGATCCTGGTGAAGGTCAACCAGATCGGTTCGCTGACCGAAACCTTCGATGCCGTCGAAATGGCCCAGGAGAACGCTTACACCGCCGTGCTCAGCCACCGCTCGGGTGAGACCGAGGACTCGACAATCGCCGACATTGCGGTTGCCACCAATTGCGGTCAGATCAAGACGGGTTCGATGAGCCGTTCGGACAGGATTGCAAAATACAACCAATTGCTCCGCATCGAGGAGGAATTGGGTGGTGATGCCGTCTTCGGGGTCCACAAGCTCAAGATGCTCAAGTAAGGGCGGTTTCCCGGTGAATCTTCACATGCGGCGGACCCGGTGGGTCCGCCGCATTTTTTATGCGCACCGGCGGCGCCACTCGTTTGGCGGTTGAAATCCTCGGCAGGCCTGGTCCGGGGGGAGCCATTTTGGTCGAATGATCGCTGTGGATTTGACAGTGGTTAGGCCTGTCGCTTATCGATTGGTATGGTCCACAGTCATGGCGGCGGTTGGTATTACACCGGAGCGGGTGAGACGTTCGGGCCGATGGGTTTCGAGGAGCTCAAGGCGAAGGTGGCGGATGAGTCGCTGGATCCACCCTTGGAGATGGTCTGGTGTGAGGGAATGGAATCGTGGCTCAAGCCGGATCAGGTCGATGGTCTCACTGAGCAGGAAGATCGGGCCAGCGACCCTTCGCTGGACGAGTGGTATTACCAGAAAAATGGCGAAAAAGTCGGTCCGGTGACCGCGGCGGAGCTCAAGGACCTGATTGCGGATCCGAGCATCGATCCTCCGCTCAAGATGGTGTGGCGCGAGGGTTACCGCAAGTGGCAGCCGGTTTACAAGGTCGCGGACCTGTGGGAACCGATTCCGGGTTTGAAGGTTGAGATTCAGCGCAAACGGATCGTTCCGAAGGCGAAGGCTCAGGCTGAATCGGAGCTTCAGGATCTGGTGGAGTCCTCCGAGGAGCAGGACAAAGCGGCTTTGGCAGCGCGTGAGTGGGCGCTGGCGGATGCCAAGCGTGCGGCGGAAAAAGCCAGGGCGGAAGGGCAGTCCGGCGGCAGGCCGGGCGTGGACGAGACGGCTTTGCCACCCGATTTGGAGGCTCGTTTGGAACAGTTGTTGCGTGAGGAGATTGCTGCCAGGGGCTTGGTGCCGCGGGCGCAGCAACTGAGTGATGAGGAGAAGGCTTTGGCGGCGGCGAAGGAGCGGGCCGAGTTGGAGGTGAAGGCGGCGGAGGCGGCCAAGGCAAGAGCGGCCGAGGAAATCCGTGCGATTGTCGCAGCCAAGGAGCGTGCGCAGGAAGAGACCAAGGCGATGGAACTGGCCAAAGCCCGCGCGGAAGCGGAACAAATGGCGGCCACGGCGGCGCGTGAACGTGCGGCCGAGGAGCTCAAGGCGATGGAAGCCGCCCAAGCCCGTGCGGTGGAGGAAGCCAAGGCGATGGAGGCAAAGGAGCGTGCCGAGTTCCAGGCCCGGCAGGCGATGGAGGCTGAGGCCAAAGCCCGGGAGGCCTTGCGGATGGCGGAGTTCAAGTTGCAGGAGCAGGAACAGAAGATCCGGAACGAGGCCCGGCTGGCCAATGAGGAAAACCTCAAGAAGATCAGGTCTGAGCAGGAGGTCATCACGGCGGCCGAGTTGAGGGCTCTGGAGGAGGAGCGCCAGGAAGCCAGGGCCAAAGCGAGGGAGGAGGCGGATCGTTTGAGCCGGGAAATCGAGGAGGCAAGGCGGCTTGCGGATGCGGCGGCGAAGGAGGCCGAGGAGGCGAGGCAGCTTGCGGCGCTCGAAGCGCAAGAGGCCGAACTGGCGAGGCTTGCGGCGGCAAAGGCCCGGCAGGAGGAAGAGGAGCGGGCAGCCGCGGCCTTGAGAGCCCGACAAGCAGAAGAGGCGAAGGCGGCTGAGGCAGCCATGGCACGTCAGCTCGAAGAGCAGAAGATCGAGGCTGCTGCCAAAGCCCGAGAGGCGGCGGAAGCGGAGGCAAGGCTTGCGGGCGAAGCGAAGTTGCGGGCGGCAAGCAGTCGCGCCTGCTCGGCTTCGAGCGCCTCACGCTCCGCCCGCA
>CBFGOB010000042.1:0-12755 GCA_965650215.1 uncultured bacterium
TGGGCGCATCGAAGGTGTATTCGAAGGTGTCTCCCGGCTTGGCGTAACGTCCCATGTGGAGAACCGTCCTGCCTTGCTTGTTGTTGAGGAAAACGACCAGATCCACGAGCCTTCCCCTGTAGAGGGAACGCTTGCTTTCGGTGGGACTGCTGGTCGCGGCCGCAGGGATGGTGATGACACCTTTGGCATCCACGCTCGCCTTGCCTGTGGCCTTGGGTTCCGCCTTGGCGACGGACGGGGTGGTTTTGGCGGGCGGAAGTTGGGAAATGATGCGGCGTTGCTCATGCAGCGCGATATCGCTCCAGGTGGATGGCGGTGCCACTTCACCGGGTTTGAGCGGGGCCGGACCTTTGGTCTTGCCGCTCCAAGTGATGAGACCCGGCTTCCATGCCTCGCCCATGAGGGTGCCGATCCATTGGGCCCTCTTGACCTTGATGTAGGCGGCTTGATTTTCACGGGCTTGGCTGCTCGCGAGGAAATTGACATCCGCGCCATAACCACCGCCGCCAGCCCCTATTTTCGGATAGAAGCCGCGATTCGATTTGCCCCAGCCGTGGCCGAGTCTGGTTTGCCAACCACTGGGGTGCCATAAGTGGACGGCCGAGTGGCCGGGCTCCACCCGTTCCGTGCTGGGCACGCCGAACGATTGAAGGATGAACCGGGTGAAAAACCCGCGGCGTCCGCAGATGCCGCCGTTGGCGAGGATGTTCTGCATGAAGTGTTTGTCGGGGAGATCGTTGACCAAGCCGCCGCTGCCATAGGCGACCTCATGGTCTGTAATATCCACGAGCTTGAGTGTGTCGTCATCGTCAGGAATGCAATCCGGACGCACGGTGTGAAGCATCTGGCGAGCCCAGACCATCATCTCATCGGGATCGGGGCAATCCACGACCCTCCTGAGGGTCCACACGTTCAGATTCTTGAAGCCTTTGTTCAGTTCACCGGCCTCGTACCATTTCTCGAAGTTCAGATAGCGCTGCACCGGATCGATGAACACCGTATTCTCAGACACTTTCGGGACATCGCCTCCTGGCTGCGCCCGCTTCGGGATCGGCTGCGCGTGAGCAAGGCTGATCGCCATGGCGAGGCGTTGGAAAACGCCGTCTTTGGCCTTCGGGCTGGCTTTCAGGATGTCGGTGTAGATTTTCATCGCCTGACCGTATTTGCCCTTTTCGGTACCGTCATTGACCAGCATTTGCAGCATAAGGTCCGTGTCGGCGAAAAGTTGGTCGATCAGTTTCTGGTTCTCCGGGCTTTGCTGGGCGAATTCCGCAAGACCGAGCGGGGTCGCTTCCTTGAGGATGATGTATTGAGCCAGCTTGGTATCGAGCGTGCTGCTGGAAAGCAGGCTGCTGACGCCGAGCGCATCCATCGCCTTCCAGGTGTTGGCCAATGCCTTGTCATGGGCCTGCTTGGCGGTTTGCGCGGCCTTGATCGCCTCGGGCAATTTCACCTTGGCTTCTTCCACCTCTGCCTTGGCCTTCTCGATTCCAGCCTTGAGCCGATCCATGTCCTTTTGCCGGCTTGCGAGGAAGCTTTCCGCATGCTGGAGCGCTTTCATGCGTTCCGGATCCTCTTCGCCCCTTGCCCTGGCCCGCGTCAGATCCTCCAGGGCATCCTCAAGGGTTTGGGGAGCGTTTTTCAATTGGTCCTCCAAGGCGAGGAGTCTTCCTTCCGCGCCTTGCCATTTCTCAACCTCCTTCGCCGCGGCGGCGGCCAGTTTTTCCGGTTCTTCCTCGGCTTGGATGGCCTGCAGCCAAGCGGCGATCTTCGCGTCGTCGAGCTTGGGAACTGCATTGCGGAGTTGCCCCTCCAAGGTAGCTTGGGCAGCGGTGTATTTGGACTCAAGCGTCTTGCCTGCGTTGGTGAGGGTTTCTGCTGCGGCATACCCCGAGACGAGAGCAAAACCGCATAGGGCTGAGGCGAGTTGGTATTGGTATTTCATGATGCAAGAGTTCTGTTAGCTGATGGAGGATCGTGGATTGTGGATTCTGGTTGGTCTTTGTTCGATGTTCGATGTTCGATGTTCAGCCATCATCACTCCTTCGGTTTGCCAAGGGTTTTGAGTCGTTCGATGATTTCGATGGCGCGCTTGGCTTCTTCCGTGCGGCGGTATGCGATACGGGCTTCGCCGTCCGCTTTCCATTCGTTCGAAAATTGCCGGGTGAGACCCTTGTCGGTGAGATCCTCGCTTTCGGGAAGATCCCAGGAGTCGGTGCGGAACTCGGGAAGAGGCATCTCCTGGTGGCCGCCGATGTAGAGGTTACCCATGGGGCTGTTTCCCCAGGCATAACGAACGTGGACGGGCTTGGGCACCAGCGGGCTCCAGACATGGACGGTTTTGGTGGCGGTCCAGAAATCGCCGACGCCCGAGTGGCGGGCATACGCCTTGTAATATTTACCGTCCTCACCGGCGAGGGCAAAGCCGTTGATGACGGGTGACTGGTCGTATGGATGGATGCGACGGTCGAAGCTGAGGATCATTTCATCTCCCTCGGTTTTCACGGAAACAAGTTTCGCCTCGTCCCATTGCGCCTTTTTTTCATAAAACTTGTTCAGCGCCCAACGAGCGGCTCGCTGACCATGTTCGACCTTTCTGCTCGGGTGGAGCCCTGGTACCTGCACGTCGTAGCTGGGGATGAAACCGTTGATGAGAGGATCCTTGAGATCTTCCACACCGAGCCGCTGGGCTTCGCGGATGTAGGGAGGGCCCGGGGCCTGGAGCTCGAAGTCCTCCTCGGTTTGCGGTTTGCCTCCGGCGCAGAAACCAATGACACCATAGGCAATCGTCGGGTCTTTGAAATCCTCACGCACGCCTTCGATGAGGGCTTTGGTCATCCAGCGGTAGAACTTCGGACGGCAATTGCCGGTCATCGCGTTGTTGTAGCCGTGGTGAAGCAGCACACCCTTGATGTTGTAGCCTTTGAACACGCCGAACATGCCGTTGTAGACGCTGGCGGGATGGCTCGGGCTTTTGCCGGGGATGTTCCAGGAGCGGACGTTCTCCCCATTGACCGGTTTTTTCGGCCACTTGTCTTCCGGCAGCTTCTTGTCTTTGGCGCGTTTCAGCTCGATTTCATAGACCCTCATGGATTCGGCTTGGAGGTCGAAGCTGGCGCGCTGGGACTTGATGGCTTCGACCAGCGCCTTGCCGGAAGGGATTTCCTGATACTTCTGGATCGGCACCAGGGCCTCCATCGAGGCGCCACCGCGGGAGTTCTTGATCACGCCGATGGGGATGCCTGTCGAAAGCTGGACCTGTTTGCCGAACACGAAACCGATGGCCGAGAATTCGAGAGCGGTTTCCGGAGTGGAAGTGACCCAGCCGCCCGTGTCGATGGTTTCGCGGCGGATGTCTTCCTGCAGATCGGCTTGCTCGTTGGTGGCGATGGAGAACAGTCGCAGATTGGGCAGGTTGGCCTGTGCGGATTCCGTGTCCCGATTTGTTACCTGTTTCAACGGAAACGCCATGTTGCTCTGGCCATACATGACCCACACATCGCCGACGACGATGTTGGCCATTTCCACTTTCTCGCCGCCGGCGGTGACGGTGAGGGTCTGTGGCTCCGCGCTGGCCTCACGGGCGGGAAAAGTCACTTCCCAGCGGCCCTTGTCCGCCGCGGCTTTGGCATCCTCCTTGTCGGCCCCAAGCTGAACCGACACCGAGGCTCCGGGCTTGGCCCAGCCCCAGATGATGATGGGCTTGCCGCGCTGAAGGACCATGTCGCTGTCAAAGATCGCATGGAGGCGGAGTTGCTCCGCTTGAACGGCGGAGAGTGAAATGAGTGCCATGGCGAGCATGGCGACAATCGAGCGAATGGCTGATTTCATGGGTTGCTTATGCTGGAAGGCTGAAAAGCTGGAAGGCTGAAAAGGAATGTCCAAAATGGGACATTGAAGACGATCGGCGAATAAAGATCTTGGGGCTGACGGTTCGAGGATGGCATCCATACGCATGCCGAGACTACATCAGTGGATTTGCAAATCTCTCCAGTGAAATCAAAAATCTTCCAGAGTTTCTGTGTCTCAAAAAGTGGCAGAATTGCATCGTGCTGAGTATTCATTCAGCAAGGATCTCCACCCCCATTTTCCCTGCAGGTGCTGACGTGAAATCGTGGTGAAATGACCAAGGACGTCGAGCTTGCTTGCGCTCCCGCCTTCGTCTTTCGGGCTCCGTGCGGGCCAGGCACGGGCAAGCCGAGTGAACGACTTGTTTTTATGATGTGGGGGCGATGGCGATCCGGAAGAACTGGGGTGGGAACTGCGCGCCGCCTTCGCTGAGCGGGACGGTTTCGGGGAAGGGGACGGCGACGACTTCGATCTCATGGCTACCTTCACCGGTGAGCACTGTGGCCCCGGTACTGCTGGGGGTCCAGTAGCTCAAGTTGGCGCTGAATTCCGCCGTGTAGGTGATGCCTGCGGCAGCATGGTTCTTGCGGCGGCCGAAGACGGCCTGGTAGGGAGGCTCGCTTTGGGGTGGCGTGTATCCTCTCAACACGGGTAAGCCGCTTTTGGTGACTTCTCCTCCAGGGACGAATTCAAGTGGACCGCGCACGGCTGCGTCGGGCAGCGTTCCAAAGGCGAATTCCTGGAAATTGGTGAGGCCGTCGTTGTCGGGGTCGGCGCCCGAGGCGGCGTTCCCACCGGAGAGGCCGCTGGCCCAAGCCCAGTATGGAAACAGGCTTTGGACGTTGATGGTAACGGTGTCCAAGACGCTGCCGAATCCGTCGTTGGCGGTCAGTTGCAGAGTGTATGTCCCTGCCTGTGTGAAGGTGACGCTCGAATTCATCGCAGCGGCGCTTGCAAACTCCGCTGCCGCGGGACCACTCACTTGGGACCACATTGTGGTGAGCGGATTGCTTTCGGGATCGGTGGCGGAGCCGGCAAGCGTGGTGGTGGCGGAGAAGGCGACGGGAGCGGCTGGTGGTGAGGATTTGTAGGGATGGTTTGTGGGAAGATAGGCGGTCAGTCCCCATTTGTGCGCAAGGTAGGCTTCAATTTTCTCGCGATCTTGTGCAGCGAGTGTGCCCGGGATGATGAGGATTTCCGCGATATCTCCACCGAAGTAGCCTTGGCCGGTGGTGCTGCCGATTTGGCCACCGCCGGACATGGTGCCGATCAGGCCGGCATCGGTATTGCTGCCTTCGGATTTGCCGTTGGCGAAGATTTCTTTGCCGGTTCCTGAGGTCCAGGCGTAGTTGACGATGTTGGCCGCGTCGGAAACAAAGTTGGCGCTGCGAATCGGGCCGAAGTCGTTGCCCCAGTAGTTCATGCGGTAGGTACTCCCGTTGAAGCCGACGTGGAGGCTATTAGTTCCTTGGCCACCGTTGGCCGCGCCGTAGATATTGTTGAAAACCGTGGGCTTGGTGACGATGAAGGCGGAGTGGGAAACCCCGGCGAGGAAATCGAGATCGACAGTAAACAGGTCGCTGGTGCCGTCGAATCGCACGATGCCTTTGCTGTTGAGTCCGGAGGCGACATAGGCGGGCTGGTTCGCAGCGGTCGATTGGCTGGCATGGCGGTTGTTGCCACTCCTGTCGGCCCACTGGGAAATGGCACCGGAACTTGCGGTGATCGTTTGGGAATCCGCGGCATCGAGCCACAACCCGGGATTCAGGATGAGGGGCGACCAGCTGTTGGCGGTCACATAGATGGTCTGGTCAGGTCCGGCATTGGTGGTGGGCAGCTGGTTCCAGACGGGATAGAGCGACACGTTGGACATCGGCATCGTGAAGGTCGCGCCGGGGGCGTAGGTGGTGCCCGAGCCGTTGGAGGCGGTGTTCCAACCCACGAAGGTGAATCCGGTTTTGGCAAGGTTTCCGGTATTGTCGAGGACGGTCACGGTGGAGCTGTGGGGATGCGGACTGTCGGGGTCCACCGGAGCTGTGCCGCTCGTACTACCATTGCCGTAGTAGGTGACGGTGTAGGGTTTCGCCGTGAAGTTCGCGCGGATGGTGGCAGGTCCGCTGAGGGTGACGGTGGTGGATGCCGCATTCGCATTGCCGAAGGTGGCGGACCCGCTGGTGACCGACCAGTTGGCGAACAGGTATTCCGCGTTGGCTGGGGTGGCGGAGATGCTGGTGGCTGTGCCTTTCAAGACCGTGAGCGCACCGGATGGGGTGGTGCTGCCGTTGCCGTTGTTGGTGATGGTGAGCGTGGTGATCGTGTCGTTTTCGATGGCCGTGATGACCTTGGTGGCGTAGTTCGGGTTGTTAGGAGTGCAGGTGATGGTGGCGGTGCCGTCCAGGGCATCGGCATCATTGGCGGCGGCGAGGGTGACGGTTTTGTAGGTGTTCCAGTCGGTGCTGGTGAAAGTAAGACTGCCTCCGGATTGCACGGTGATGTCGGTATCCCCTGCGCTGCGTGCGGTGGTGACGATGACGTCGGCGGCAGGTGCGCTGGACAGCTTGATCTGGAAGGTTTTGGTTCCAGCCTCCGGCACGATCACGGGATCGGTGTCGGTGAGCACGCCGATGTAGGTGACGAGTGCGGTGGCCTGGGTGGAATCCGCGCTCTCTCCGACGACGTTGAGCGCGGAGACAACATAGTAGTAGGAGACACCGGGTGTGACGGTGGTGTCCTCACACGTGTTGCCGGTGACGTAGGCGAGGATCGTGTAGGGACCGCCGCTGGTGGTGGAGCGTTTGACATAATAGCCTGTGGCTCCGCCGGATGCGTTCCAGGACAGGCTGATGTTGGAGCTGTTCGCAGCGCCGGGAGTGGCGTTGAGGCCGGTGGGTGAGGCAGGCGCGGCGGGGGTGATCTCCACAGCGATAGCTGCGGAGTTGCTGGAGCCGTTGCCGCTGTCTCCGACATAGCGGGCGGTGATGCTGTGAAGGCCGATGGCGAGCTGGTCGGTGGTGAAGGTGGCTTGGAAGGATCCGTTGAGGGCGCTGGTGCCGAGCAGGTTGGTGCCGGAGAAGAACTGGACGTTACCGGTGGGCGATGAGCCGGTGACCGTGGCGGTGAAGGTGAGTGAAGTGCCCGATGCCGCGGGCGAGCTGCCCGATGATAGATTGAGCGAGGTAGCGGTCGGTTCCAGCACGGTGACGGTTCCGGTTCCGGAAAAGTAGGTGTCGTTTTTGTGGGTCGCGTTGGATGCCGTGGATCCGTAGGTGCCGGGTGTCTTGGTAACGCCATCGAGCGTGAGCGAGGCGATCGAGCGGGTGCCGGTGAAGTTCAAGTCGAGTTTGGAACCGTTGCTGATCTCAACCGCGCCGCCGCCCAGGGCTGCGGGATGGGAACAGTGCAGCGACATGCCGGCGGTAACGGAGGTTTTTCCCGTGTAGGTGTTGGTTCCGGTGAGGAAGACTCCGTTGCCCGAGTTGTAGGTTGAGGTATCTCCTTCGGCGATCAATCCGCCGGTTCCTGTGATGTTGCCGTTCAGGGATACGCGGTCATAGTAGCGGGTGTGAACCGTCAGGTTGCCGTTCAGGGTGACGGGGCCGTTCCATGAACCGCCCCACCCGCCATCAGCCCACAGCTTGCCGCCGTTGACGGTTATGGGATTCGCGGCGTTGATGGACAGCGCCAGCAGTGTGCCGCCATTGAGGGTGATGGGACCGGAGCCCAGTGCGCTGTGTTTCGAAGAAGTCATCGTCAGCGTGCCGGCGTTGATGGTGGTGCCGCCGCTGTAGGAATTGTTTTGTCCGATCTCAAGATCACCCGGGCTGTTCTTGATGAGTCCACCTGCTCCGGAAATCACACCATTCAGGATGACCTTGCCGCCTCCGCTGCCGCCCAAGGTGGTCGTGGCTTGCAGGGACATGGGGTGGTCAACCCTCACCTCATTCGAGCCGTTCTGGTTGAAGCCCGGTAGCGAGCCGCCATTGGCGACAAAGGACAGGCTTTGCGTGCCATTGATGGTCACATTGCCCGCCGTGTTGAGGTGGTTGAGTTGGAACCCGTTGTTGAGGTTGTGGGTGGCGGTGTAGGTGCCGGAGGTGGTGAAGTTCAGCGAGTAGTAGGGCTGGCCTGTGGCGGCGGGAAGGCTGGGGGTCCATTTCGTGCCGTCGCTCCAGTTTCCTGACACGGCGTTGGTCCATGTGAATGCGGTGAGAGCGCCGGCCTGCACGCTGATGGAGACTGTGGCGGGAAGGGAGTTGGCTGTGCCGTTGTGGACGAGGAAGGTGAAGCTGTCGGTGCCGCTGAAATTGCTGTTAGGCGTGTAGGTCAGATTCGGGGCGGTTCCGCTGAGGGTGCCGTTGGTGGGTTGGTTGAGAACCGTATAGATCAGTGTGCCGCCGCTGCCATTGAGCAGGATGGGCAGGGCTGTGTTCTGGTTGGTGGAGAGGCTTTGCGGGAATGCGTAGGCGAGCCGGTTGCCGATGCCGCTGCCGTCGAACAGATAGGCTTGTGGGATGAAATTGCCGTTGGCACCGGCGAATTCCGGTCTGGTCCATTTCAGTTTGGCGACGGCCGATCCGGTGTTTTCGTAGTATTCCATGTATACCTCCGCATATTGACCTGCGGTCAGATAGACCGGGGTGGAATCCGTCCAGCGGGTGGATTGCTCGACAAAGCGGTCGATGATCAGTTGGCCGTTGATGTAGAGGCGCACGCCGTCGCTGGTGAGGGCGGAGAACGTGTAGTTTCCGGTTTGGGGAACAAGCAGGACGCCGCTCCAGCGGACGCTGAAGGTATCGGCACCGATGGAGGCATGGGGCGAGCCCGTGCCCCAGTCGAAGTTGACCTGTGCGTCGGTGCGGGTGAGTTTGAGGTCAGTGAAGTTGGCGTTGTCGAAGTATTCGCCTTTCAGCCCGTTGCCTGCGGTGCCGACGATGATGCCGACGGTGGCGACCCTGGAGGTGGTGAGCGTGTCGGTGGTTTGGAAGGTGAAGGAATCCGGTCCGGCGTAGCCGCCGTTGGGTGTGTAGGTGAGATTGGGTGCGGTGCCGGTGAGGGTGCCGTGGGCGGGTTGGGTGACGTTGAGGTAGGTGAAGGATCCGCGTGGGGAGGAACCGGTTAGAGTGATGGCGGTGGATCCCGTGGTGGTGACGACCTGGGAGTTTGCCACGCAGAGTCCCGGTGACTGGGCGGGGGCGGTGGTGGCGTTTTCGATGGTTTCAATGGTGTTGACCAACACCGGATACTCACCAGAGGATGGGTTCCACTGGGTAAGGTAGCCTTTGAGTGTTGGCAGGGTGTAGCGGGCGGCGTCGCCGTAGGAGGCGAGACCGTTGAGGGCGGCGATCCTCGGTCCTCCTTCTCCCCATTCAAAACCGGGTGCGCTCTCCAGCATGGCGAGGGCGAGCGGAATGGCATCTGTGATTTTAAGAGCGGCCAGCATGGTGATGGCGTCCGCACGGCTGGAGTTGCTCCACATGCGGTCGGCGGGAGTGTCATACGCTGCGGCATGGGCGACGGATGGATAGACCGCCTGGGTGTCCGTCAGGGACAGACGGTTTTTGGCGAACTGTGTGGCTCCGGTGCGGACGTAGGAATCCGGTTGTTGCAAACCGGCGCGCAAAGCCGGATAGAGCAGGGATTCCTTGGGGGCGTTGATGGTGTAGGCGGCGATGTCGTTGCCGGGGGTGCCGTCGTTCACGGCATGGCCGAACACCGCCATGGACAGCTTGCCGTTGCCCAATTGAAGCGGATCGTTCCAGTCGATGTTGTCCGGATCGGTGGCATTGGCGATGAATGAGGTCATCATTGGGTCGCGATGGACGCTTGCGGTGGCGGACGGATAGGCGCGGATGGCAACCGCCGCCTTGGCGCGGACCCAGATGTCCGGGTCGTTGAGGAGGCTGACGATGGTGGGCAGGGCGGTGTTGTCCTGGAGGATGCCGAGGGCTTGGGAAGCCCCCATGCGGGCATTGGCATCCGGGCCGGTGAGCATGGTGCGCAGGGTGCTGAGTTCCGCCGGAGTGATGGTGGCGGAGCGGTTTCCCAATTCGATGGCGGCATAGTGGCGGACGATCGGGTCGTAGTTGCTGAGCGAAGAAATCAGCGTGGCGGTGGTGAAGGTCGGGCAATCGATTTTGAAGTTTCCTGCGTCGATGGCCTCGGCGATGGTGGAGGCATCCAGAATGAGCGCGGGAGGGTTGGCGGGGGTGTCGCGCCTGCCGGTGATGTAGAGCCGTTGCAGAGGAAGCGAGTAGGTGAGGAGGTAGCTGGCCGTGCTGTTCAGGCCGTAGTAGCCGCTGGCCCCGAGATAGGTGCCGCCGCTGGTCGAACCGGCGCCGTATTGCTCTGCACCGTCGTAGGCGAAGGAGCCATCGGTGCGGCGTGAGAGGTCGAGGTGCCAGCGCACGGGTTTGAGGTGTTCCGCCACAGCGAGGGCACCGCCCATGTTGGCTCCCAGCGCGTTCCACAGGTAGCTGAAGCCTTGTCCCGTATGTCCGTATTCGCGGCCATTGTGGGTGGCGATGGCCATGCGCGCGAAGTATTCGGTTTCCGTGGTGCGGTCTGGCTGCAGGCCGAAAAACACGGCGCACATCGGATCCTTGCCGTTGGAAGTGTGGCCGTTCGTTCCGGGTTCGTGTTCACCGTAGGGGATGGACCCTTTGTTGACGTAGAACTTGAAGTAGTCCGAGCCGCGCTGGATGGCGGTGTCGATTTCCGGATCCACGGCCTGAGAGCCTGCGACAAGCGCTTTTTTTCCCATGAAAATGGCCATGTTGGCGACGATGCCGGCAGCGTTGACAGGACCGTAGCCGGTGGCGACGCGTCGGCCGCTGCCATCGGTGCGCGGGAACGCCGGTCCATGGCCGTAGGTGCCATAGATGCTTTGCGACTCGACGAGTTTGAGGGTGTAGCTTTGGATGCCGGGGAGCACGTTGGCATCGCCTGTGAGGAGATAATACTCCGCGAGGAACAAGCCGTTGTAGGCCCAGGTCCAAATGGGCAAGCTGCCTGGTTGTGGCCCTGCGGCAGCGAGGTTGCGGGCGTGGGTCCGCAAGCGTTCTTCCACGATCGTTGCGTCAGGGTCGCCCGGTTGCACGCTGGCGAGCAGGGCGAGGGCCGTGATGGATCCTTTCCAGTCGCCCCATAGGAAATTCGGATCCGCTTTCAGATCGGCGACCAGCTTGTTGCGGGCGTTGGCGAGGATGAGCGTGGATTTCGGGCAACTGTAGGGAGCGGTGGCGGTGTAGTCGCCGAGGATCGTGATCGGGATGTTCACATCCTGCGTGGCACCGGCGCGCCAGCGTTTGACGCGCAGCGTGCCGCCATCGGTTTTTTCGGCGTCGGTGAGGGCGGCGGCGAAGGCCTTGCGGGCATCGCTGGAGAACGGCGGGACCTCACCGGTGCTGGCGGCCATCGCGCCGAGGATCACATCGTCCACGGCCAGCACGATGTCGGCCGGGGCGCTGGCGACGGTGACGAGAATCTGCCGGCTTTCCCCGGTCATCGTGCCATTCGAGCCGTGGGTAAGGCCGTCTGTTCTGGTGATGTGAATCCAGCCGCGCAGTCCGGTGGCCCCGAGATTGTAGGTTTCGGAGCGGTTGATGCCGGCGATCACCCCGGGAGCGGTGAGGTCGGGCGGGGCGGCGGATGCTGTCGGGATCAACAGGATGCCAAGTGCGAGAAGTGGAAAACTGCGGGAGGCGAAGTGGAGGAAGGGACGAATGCGGGGGCAGGGATTCATTCGCAGGAGCAATGATTTTTTGGCTGAAAACACCTCAAAAATTAGCCGTAGCAACAGCCGCATGTCGAAGTGGAAAATTTTCAAAACTGTATCTCATATAAATGCAGTTTTGGAGGTGGGGAGGAAGAGGATGAAGGCTTGGTGGAGATGGCGGGAGGGAGAGGAAGGGAAACCATGTCCGGCAATCCTTGAAGCCGAATCCACCGCGTTCATCCGCCTTCGTCCAGCGGGCTACGGACGGACGTTCACCAGAGCATTCTGCAATGAAGTGGTCTTGAATTGAGCGTGTTGCAGCAAGTTCGTGCAGATGGTCTCGTCCGCATGCGCGCGCAATAGCGATCGTGGCGGGGTAAGCAACACTCGCCATGGGGCGTGGCGGGGACGAAAACCGGATGCTGGAGATTTCATTCGGACAGAATCCTGCAATGGAAAATGGCATGGCTTTTTTCACATCTCCTACCGTGTTTCCTATGGGGTGGTGCTGAGGGCGATCCGGAAGAACTTGGGTGGGGACTGCGTGCCGCCTTCGCTGAGCGGGACGGTTTCGGGGAAGGGGACGGCGACGACTTCGATCTCGTGGCTGCCTTCGCCGGTGAGCACGGCCGAGCCATCGCTGCTGGGGGTCCAATGGGTCAGGTTGGCGCTGAATTCCGCCGTGTAGGTGATGCCTGCGCTCGCATGGTTCTTGCGGCGGCCGAAGACGGCTTGATACGGTGGCTTGCCTTGGGGAGCGGTGTATCCTCTGAGCAGGGGCGAGCCGGGTTGGTTGACTTCACCGTAGAGGGTGAATTGGAGCGGACCGCGCAGGGCTGCGGTCGGGGACATTCCGAAGGCGAATTCCTGGAGGTTGGTCCATCCGTCGCCATCGGGGTCGGCGTCGGAGGCGGCGTTGCCGCCGGAGAGGCCGCTGGCCGCAGCCCATTGTTCGAATGGGGTTTGTTGGACGAGTCGGAGCTGGTTGCCGCCAACCACTTGCAGGATGTATCCGGAGATTGGGCTGGCAAGAACTGGAGTGCCGGTGATGGAGGCGGCGGTGAGGAGGGTGTAACTCGCCGCGCCGGTGCTGCCGGTGACCTGGATGGTGCCATTGGCCAGATTGACTGCTGCGCTGGAGGCGGTGACGGTGTTACCGGTGCTCAGTCCGAGCGAACCGCCGGTGAAGGTG
>CBFGOB010000043.1:0-12578 GCA_965650215.1 uncultured bacterium
AAACCAACCCCAAACCTAAAAAACGACCCATCCCCCAAACTTTGGTGTAGACCCAACTTTGGTGTAGACCCGTGTAGACCCCCCCAAACTTTGGTGTAGACCCGCGAATGGTGGCCCGAGCCGGATTCGAACCAGCGACACGCGGATTTTCAATCCGCTGCTCTACCAACTGAGCTATCGGGCCATTCGCGTGGCGGCCGTGGATGGCCACCCTGACGACGGGCCGGAAGTAAGTCCGGAGGGGCCGGATTTGACAACCGAAAAATCACGGATGAGTGAAATTCTTTGGTGCCGATAGGGAAAAAGGGCCCGCGATGCCGCAGGCGCATTTCGGTAGGGTCATATTGGTCAAAATGACCAATCGGGCCGTGCGAACCACCGGGTGGCGGTCGTGATGTCAAAACGACCCTATCGTTCCACTGTTCACCGATAACCTATAACCCATCACCATCACTGCGCCGCAGGCGCTACTTCAAATACACCTCGCGCGGCCTGGCGCCGTCGGCAGGCCCCACAATCCCCCGCTGCTCGAGAATGTCGATCATCCGCGCCGCACGGGTATAACCCAGGCGCAGACGTCGCTGAAGCAGTGAGGTGCTCGCCTTCTGCTCCTGCTTGACGACTTCAATGCACTTGATGATGAGGTCCTCATCGGCATCCGAGACTTCCTCCTCGTCGTCGTCATCGCCTGCGGCGAGCGAGGCGTGGATGTCGGTTTCGAATTTCGGCGAGCCCTGCGAGGCGCAATGCTCGATGATCCGCTCGACTTCGGCGTCGGTCACAAAGGCACCCTGGGCGCGCTCGAGCTTGGCCGAGCCGGGCGGCAGGTAGAGCATGTCGCCCTTGCCAACGAGTTTTTCGGCACCCTTGGTGTCGAGGATCACCCGCGAGTCCAACTGCGAAGACACCTGGAAGGCGATCCGGCTCGGGATGTTGGCCTTGATGATGCCGGTCACCACATCCGCCCGCGGCGTCTGGGTGGCGATGATCAGGTGGATCCCCGCGGCACGGGCTTTTTGGGCGATGCGCGCGATGCACATCTCGACATCCGCCGGCGCGGTCTGCATCAGGTCGGCCAACTCGTCGATCAGCACGACAATGTAGGGGAAGCGGTCGGGAATCTCATCCGCCTCACCCCCAAGATCCAACTCGGATTCGTCAGATTCGGGGGCGAGGTCGCCGGACTCGAGGGCCGAGGCAATCGATTCGATCTGCTCGTCATCCACCTCATCGATCGACCATGGCGGTGCCTGATGGCTGGCGGGAACACCGTTAGAGGACTGTGCTTCCTCTTCCCCGTCACTTTGCTCCTCGACCTCATCCTCTTCGACCGGTGCCGCAGCCTTTTTCGGCGGCGCGTCCTTGCGGGGACGGTTGTTGAAGCCGTCGAAATTCCTCACCCCTTCCTTGGCGAAGATGCGGTAGCGTTTTTCCATCTCGTTGACGACCCACTTCAGGGCCGCGACGGTTTTCTTCGGGTCGGTCACGACCGGGACCA
Source organism: uncultured bacterium (assembly GCA_965650215.1). Taxonomy (GTDB): domain Bacteria; phylum Verrucomicrobiota; class Verrucomicrobiia; order Verrucomicrobiales; family Akkermansiaceae; genus Luteolibacter. Next base: position 1,499 of record CBFGOB010000043.1, read on the forward strand.
CGAGATGCGGCAGGCGGTTGTACATCTGCATCTCGACGACTTTCGGGTCGACCATGATGAAGCGCAGTTCGTCGGGGCCGAACTTGTAGAGCATCGAGGTGATGATCGAGTTGATGCACACCGACTTGCCCGAGCCGGTTGCACCGGCGACAAGGCAATGCGGCATCGCGGCCAGGTCGCCGATCACCGCCTTGCCGTAAACATCCTTGCCGAGCGCGAGCGGGATTTTCTTCTTCGCCGAGCGGAACTCGGGGTCGTGCAGCAACTCGTGCAGGGGCACGGCGACTTTCTGCGAGTTGGCGATTTCGATGCCGACCGTGTCCTTGCCCGGGATCGGCGCGAGGATGTTGATCCGTTCCGCGCAGGTCGCCCGCGCAAGGTCGGGTTCCAGTTGGGATATCCGCGAAACCCGCAGGCCGGTCGACGGGTAGATCTCGTAGCGGGTGATGGTCGGCCCGCGCGTGATGTCACCGGGCGTGACTTCGATACCGAAGGCTTTGAGGGTGTCGACGATGACTTTCTGGGTGGCGAGCAGCTCCTCGCGGTTCGTTTCGGGAGCTTCGGACTCATCCACCGCATCGAGCAGATCGAAGCCCGGCAGTTCGTAATCTTCAAAACCCGAAACCGAAAGGAACTGGTGGGTGGGCTTCTTGCGCTCGAAAGGCTTGCTGCCCGGCGGAATCTCCACCCCGCCACGCCGCTGGGAGGCATCGATGATCTGGGGCGGAGGCGTGTCCTGCAGCGGAAGCATGCCCTGGGAGTCGGGTTTTTCCTCCTCCTTTTCCTTCATCGCCAGCAAGGCCTCGCGCTCGCGGCGGCGCTTGTCCCGCTCCTTTTCCTTCTCCGCCAGCAGCTCGGCTTCCCGACGTGCGATCTTGCCCGCTTCGCTGCGGTTTTCCCGCCACTCGCCGAATTTCAACCAGAGGCATTTGCAGCAGCTTTTGACAAAGCGGATCGGTTGCTGGCCGGTGAGCAGGATCAAGGCGACCAGATAAGCCGTCACGGTGACAATCAAGGTGCCGACGCGGCCCAGAAGGTTCGCAAGAACGAAACCACCCAAGCCATCGCCGATCACCCCGCCCGGACTGCTCAGGTTGCAGCGCTTCGCCCAATCGACGAAAAAGAAATCCGCAGCCTCGAGAAACGCCGCCCCGGAAAGCAGGAGCACGCCGAAGCCGATCGCCGCGCGCGGCCAGATCCGGCCCTCGTAGGCCAGCTTGACGACCCCGAACCAGATGAATCCCACCGAGACCAGGAAACCCGCTGCCCCGAAGAGGAGGATCTGCAAAAAGCCGAGCACACCACCCACCGGGCCGATCAGGTTTTCCCCCTGCACACCCGATTTCCCGGAAAACGCCTCCAGAAAGCCGAAGCGGGGCAGGTCTGCGGGACTGTATCGCACCAGCGAGAGGAGCAGCAAAAGCCCCCCGGCAATCCACAGGATGCCGGTGATCTCATTGGACCACCGCGACGGAGGTTCGGGCTCACCCCGCAGTTTGTTCTGGTATCGTGCCATGTCTGCGACTGTGCACCAAGCATCTCCCGGGACGACCGCGGGGGCAAGATTGTTTTCCAGCCCCATAAAGTCAGGGAATCTTAAGGAATGGCCCGGCCCCGATTGATTCTTCCCTCCTGTCCCGCCGGCGCCGGATCTGCAAATGGCGGCCTCGGTCGGTGCCGCAATCCCCGCTTTTGCCAATTAGCTTGCTGGATCAAGCGTGACCGCTATCAATGCGCGATGATGAGCACTGAAAAGCCAAGCCAAACGTCCGGACTCGCGATTGCCAGCCTGATCACCGCCCTGACCTGCATTTCCCCAGCCGCGATCATCTGCGGCCACATGGCGATGTCCAAGATCAAGAAGTCCGGTGGCCAGATCGGCGGCTTCGGCCTCGCCCTGGCAGGCACCATCATCGGCTACGCCGCCCTGCTCTTCACCATCTTTTCGATCATTCCGGTCCTATTCGTCGGCGCACGCGCCTGGAAGGAAGGATCCGACCGCGCAGCCTGCATCATGAACCAGAAGGCGATCGAGGGCATCGTCCGCATGCATCAGATGGAGAAGGACCTGAAGCCCGGCGACCCGATCGACGTGGCGCAAATCATCGCCGCATCGGAGAACGCGCATGTGACCCTTACCTGCGTCAACGGTGGTCCCTTGGTCATCAGCCAAACCATCACGGCCGGGGAAGAGCCGATCGTCAGCTGTCCGGATCACAATCTCTCGAGCTTCGGCTCTGACGGAGAGTGAAATGATTGTAGCGGCGGTCTGTGACCGTCGGTAATTAGCTGCTATAGGCAGCCCCCATCCTGCTTGCGGATGGGGATCCCACCTACGGTGTGGCGGCTTCCAGCCGCTGAAATGCGACGGTCATCCACCGCCGCCACATGACTCTCAATCCCTCTGCCACTCGGGCTTGCTGTCATACACCCAGCGGTAGTAATCCGCACGCTGGAGCAGGCTGGCAGCCTCGGCATCCAGGCAAACCTTGACCACCGGATGCATCTGCAGGGCCGAGGCGGGATTGACCGCCGCAATCGGGCCCTCCACCGCCTCGGCGATTGCCTTGGCCTTGTTGGCGCCGAAGGCCAGCAAGAGGTTGGTCCGGGCTTCCATGATCGTGCCGATGCCCATGGTGATCACATGGCGCGGAACTTCCGCCTCGCTCGCAAAGAAGCGGGCGTTGTCCCTGCAGGTGCGCTCGGTGAGCGTCTTGATCCGCGTGCGCGAGGCCAGTGACGAGGTCGGCTCGTTGAAGCCGATGTGGCCGTCGCTGCCGATTCCGAGAAGTTGGAGGTCGATCCCCCCGGCATCCTTGATCGCCTGCTCATACTGCCCGCAGAACTTCGGGATGTCAGGCGCGTTGCCGTCGGGAATGTGGACGTTTTCCCTGCGGATGTTGATATGTTGGAAAAGGTTCTCCCACATGAAGCTGTGGTAACTCTGCGGGTGCTCCTTGGGCAGGCCGATGTATTCGTCGAGGTTGAAGGTCGTCACCCGGCTCCAGTCGAGGTTCATCTCGATGAGCTTGCGGTAAAGCAGCAAGGGCGTGCTCCCGGTGGCGAGTCCGAGGACCGCATCGGGCTTTTGAACGAGCAGTCGGCGGATGATGCGCGCGGCGACGTCGGTCGCAGCCTCCGCGTTCGGTTGAATGATGATTTCCATGAGTGCTTATCCCAATCGTTGTTGCAGCTTCCGGCGCACGTCGTCCTGGAAGCGATCGATGAATCCGAGCACGTGGGCGACGATATCGAGCGAGTCGTCGACCACCAGCGGCGTGAGGTCGATGCCGAAGATCATCTGGGTGCTGTGATCGGTGGCATGCGAATCGAAGAAGGTCGCATTGGCCGAGCGGCGGCCGAGTGTCGCGAGGTCGTAGCGTTTGCCACCGGCGATCTGGGAATCGAAAACCCCGTTGAGGGCCGCCGCCAGGTTGTCGCGGCCGCTGACGTCCATCAGCACCTTCTCATCATCACCCAACCAGTCGAGGTTGCGCCAGACTTCGCAGCCGATCACCTGTTTCGGCCGCTGCGCGGCCGGCATCTCCCGCATCGCCTGCAGGGCCGCGACGGTCACGCCGATGTGGGTGTCGTGCTTGTCGCAGGGATTGTGCGTGTAAACCACCTCCGGCAGGCTCGCCAGAAGGATCGTCTTGAGGTCCTCCTTGAGGCGCGTGTCCTCCGCGCCCTTGACCGCCCGGCTCGGATAATCAAGCTGGACCATCGCCGCATAGCCACCGATGACCGCGGCGGTGTTCTGCTCTTCGCGGCGGATCGCCATCATCTGTTCATCGCTGAAGGCCGCGTAGGGGCCGGTACGCGAGCTTCCCGAGCCGTTGGTGCAGGTCACGCCGCCAAACCAGCGGTCGTCGCGCTGAAAGCACTCGAGAATGCCGTGAAAGGCCATGAACTCGAGGTCGTCCTGATGGGCGCCGATCCCCATGTGGGTAATCCGCGAAAACGCCTCAGTCTCGGCGGTGGCATCGGGGATGAAAATCCCGGCGGTCGGCAAATGGAGTTGCATGGCGGGTCAGGCAAGGGGTGGTGAGGATGATGACTGTGGATCCGCTTTTCTCAGCGCAGGCCAATCCATCGCCGCCAACAGGATGGGGAGGATGACCAAACCGAAAGGGATCAGCGTGATGAGCGAAAGCCAGGGCGAAAAGCCCGCCTTCTTGCAGATGAACCAGAATGGGATCACTGTGAAGACGAACAATAGCGATCCCATGATCAGGATGATGATCAGTTCCTGAATGCCTAGAGGTCCCATGTGGTTTGCTGTGTTGGAGGTTGATGAATGGAATGGATGCTTCAGCCGCGCTTTGGCAGGCTGGCGGCGGCGACCGCCTGGCCGACGCGCCGCGATTTTTCATCGGGCACGTGGATCGCGATGCGCTTGGCGATGTGCGGAAATTCCCCATTGAGAACCTCGCGGGCCTTTTGAATCACGATATCCCCGCCCTTGCCGGTCGTCACCCGGCCGAGAACGAGCATGTTCGAATAGTCGTAGAAATCCGCGTAGTGAGGGATCGTGTAGCCGAGATAGACGCCAATCGTTTCGTAGATCTTCGCGGCGCGCTCGTCGCCTGCGGCCATGAGTTTCTGGACTTCCACCAAGCGCTCGGGCAGGTCCATCGCCTTGGGCAGCTTGATTTTGGCGGCGGGCAGGAGCTTGTTGACCGCCTGCTGGGAGAAATACAAGGCCCCCACCCCGCCATCCCCCGACCACTCGTCAGCAGGCGCGTTGGGGTTGTAGTCGACGGGGGCGAAGGCGAGTTCGTTGAGCCATCCGAGAATCCGGCCCTTCGGGTCCATGTAACCGGTCGCTTCGCTCGAACCCATTGCCAATCCGAGCATGCCCTTCTTCTGAAGCGAAAGTGCGCCGGCAAGTGCGGTGACATCGCCGTCGTTCATCACCACCATCGGCACGCCCCAATCCTTCTGCACCCGTTTGAAGACCGCCGCCGCCTGGGCGAACTTGCGGGTGGGAATCGAGCGCAACAAGGAGGCGACGCGGATTTCATTGTCGACGATGATGCCTGCCGAGCTGCCGCCGATGGCATCGACCCGCGGCATTTGGGCAGCCGCACGGTGAAGTGCCGCGGAAATGTTGTGATAATGGTATGCCGGATCACTCTGGTTTTTCGGATCCCACGGGGTTTCCTCGGTGAACACCGCGCGGCCGTCGATCACCGCCGAGACCTTGTAGTCGCTGGCGCCGAGATCAAAGCCGATGCGGCAGCCGCCGAGGTGCCCGCCGGCGGCAACCTGCATGTCGCGGTGCGCGGGAACGCGCGTCGCCGAGGTCACCACCACTTCAAATGGCTTGCCGTAGGCTTTCGCCATCATCTGGCAGTCGAAACGCCGCATACCACGGCTCGAGTAGGTCCTGCGGATCGCCTCGCCGATCGCTTTCGGCCCACCGATGTGGAGTCTCCACCCGCCACGGCTCCAAAGCAGGAATTTCACGATGCGCTCAACATAACGCAACGTCGCCTCATCGGCGGTGCTGCGGACCTGCGTCTCGAAACGCGCGACCAGCCCGCATTCGCGCTCGAGTCCGATCACAAGCGGCGCGCCCTTCCCGGACTTTTTCAAATCCTCGGCATAGGCCCGGTTGAAAAGCACGGCAGGGACAAATCCCGGGTCCAGGGGCGGAATGATCGTCGGCTTGGGCAGGGTCATGGACATGGTCGTAAGCAGAACAGACGAGCCTTGAAGGTCTGGCCTTTGGTCTAGCGCTTTGGCTGCCCATTCCGAGCGAAAAAACCACAAATGCGGAAACGCAAGGCCTTTGGCGGCCATGGATCCCCCAAGCGGCGCAGCAGGAGGAGCATGGCTTAAGGCAAATCCTGCGCGGACAAAAAACCGCACCCGGCCGATGCTACCCACATGATCACCGCAGTGCACGGACACGACATCATCGACATCGTCGCAGAACACCCGGAAGGCCTTTCGATGCGAAGCCTGGCCTCGATCGTCAAGCAGAGCTTTGGCGAACAAGTCAGCTTCCACACCTGCTGCGCGGAAGGCATGAATCTCGAGGAGTTGATCGAATTTCTCGCCACCCGCTACAAGGTGCGCCTGGAGGACGACCGGGTCTACCCCGGCACCGCCCCTGCCTGCGACCATTGAGTTCGCAGGGATATGGCTGATGGGGAAAGCTGGCACCGCATCCCCGCCGGGGGGGCCGGAAGACATGGCCGTACCGGCTGATCAGATGCCCAATCGGGCGGAGGACGCTACCTTGGGCCCTTGTAACGCACGCGCACGTAATACGCCCCGCTCGCCGAAGCGTCGGGACGCACGAGCCATGTCTGGAGAAAGGTGTCGCCTGCCGGGAGCTCAAGCTCGAAACGCGCATGCGTCGCCGTGAGGTCGAGCTCCATCGCTCTCGTTTCACCAGCGATCTCCACACGCGCGGACTTCATGTCCATCGCTTGGTTCAGATATGGGGCCCAACGGTAGAGCGAAATTTCATAGTTCCCCGATTGCTTGAGGTGCAGCGCCCAACGGCCGTTGATCCGGTCCCCACGGCGGATGTGGTTCTGGTGCCAGGCCGCGTCCGTGCCGCCTGCCATCAACCAGTCGTGACTGCAGAGAGTCATCGGATTCTCATCGCCAGCGGCCACGTAGCGGACGGTTTGCCGCCGATCGCCTTCGAGCGAGGCCCACCATTTCTCGTATTCGCCGCACAGCTCCGCAAGCAATGCCGGATGCTGCGCCGCCACGTCCCGCTGCTGCCCGGGGTCGCTGTCCAGATCGTAAAGCTCCCTGCCGTCGATGAGGCGCCACCGATCGCGCATCGCCACTGAATTCACCCACTTCGGCGGCACATCGGCGCGCTGCACATGCACGAACAAGGTCCGCGCCGGCAGGGGCTCATCCGTGGTGAGGGCCTTGCCCAACGACACTCCATCAAGCTTCGGTCCCTCCGGCAGCTTGAACCCGAGCAGGTCGGCCAAGGTCGGCAGCAGGTCAATGTGGGCGGTGAGGCTGGAAACCTCACGTCCCCCTGCCAGCCCCCCCTTCGGCCAGTGCAGGAAGCACGGAACGCGATGGCCGCCATCCCACGCCGAACCTTTCCAGCCCCTCATTCCCGCATCGTAATAAGGGAACTTCGCGGCCTGATCGATCCAACCGGCGGTAGTGCCATTGTCGGTCATGAAAATCAACAGGGTGTTCTCCGCCAAACCCCAATCGGCAAGCTGCTTGCGGAACTTGCCGAGGTTTTCGTCGAGGTTGGCGATCATGCCGTAAAACCTCGCCATGTTTTCCGGCATGCCGGCCTTGAGATGGGGCTCGGCATAGCGGTCCTCGACCCGAAAAGGCCCATGCGGGGCATTAGTGGCCAAATAAAGGAAAAACGGCTGTTCGCGGTTCATTGCCACAAACTTCGCCGCCTCGCGGAACCAGACGTCGGTGCAGTATCCCTCGAACGGCTTCAGTTCCCCGTTCACCAAATACGTGTCATCAAAGTAATCATTCCCCCAGTAGTCCGGCCCGTTGCCGACCCCACCGGCCAAGTGCCAGACCGTGTGCTCGAATCCCTGATCGTTGGGGCGGCAGGGATAATTGTCCCCCAGATGCCACTTGCCGATCATGGCGGTGCGATAACCGTTGGCTTTGAACAGCTCGGCCATCGTCAGTTCCTCCGGACGCATCATCGAGCGGCCGTTGATCGTGTGCCAGACGCCGGTGCGGGTGGAATAGCGGCCGGTCAGCAGCGCACTGCGTGTCGGCGAGCAGGTCGGATCGACATGGAAATCCGTCAGGCGCACGCTCTCGGCATGCATCCGGTCGAGGTTCGGGGTCTTGATCAACGGATTCCCATGAGCCCCGATCTCACCATATCCCTGATCATCGGTCAGGATCAGGATCACGTTGGCCCGGGTGCCGCTGACGGCCGCCATCGCCACGACCGTCAGAAGCATCGACACAACTCCGCACAAGATCCCCGGATTCATGGTTCGCACGCAACTAGCATGCAATCACGGGCCACGCTGGCAACCCCGAATTCAGCCTGGCCGACACACACAAAAACCATCAAGGATAGAGGGGCAGCAGGTCGTTCCATTGCTGCTCGATGAAGTCGCCGATCCCGATCAACTGTGGAACGAGCGCACGATCCGCTGAAATCAGCAGCAACGAGAACGGCTCACCACCCCAACGGGCGGCATCGTAGCCACGCTCGAGCAGTTCCTCCATCACATCGCTCTCGAGAATCGAGGAACCGGCGAACGCGAAGCCGCTGACGGGCATCACGTCAATCCAGGCCGGCCCGGACTCGAGCAAGCGCTCCATGGCAAGAATCACGTTCGTGGAGGCACTGTAGCCTGCCTCTGCATCCCCGTAATTGCGGATGAGATTGTCGATGAAGAGCAATCCGGTGGTCGTCATGCGGCCCATGAAGACGTCATCCTGCGGGAAGCCGGTGGCCCAGACGTCAAAGACATCGACATAGATGAAGTCACGGCCGAAGCCGCCGTCGATCCAGTCGTCGTTCGGTCCGCCGGCCAGGCGGTCCCTGCCCTGGCCGCCCCAGAGGAAGTCGTTTCCGTAGCCGGCGAAGATCGTGTCATTGTCATCACCGCCGACGTTCCAGTCGTCACCACCGCCGCTGAGGATCAGGTCCATGCCGTCGCCACCGAAGATCCGGTCGTCACCAGGCAAGGTTTCGTCAATCAACTCGACAAGCCGCGGGGTCGTCAGATCGATCGACCAATAGGCTTGGTCGCCGATGAGCGTGTCGTGGCCGATATCGCCGGAAATTCCGTCGTCTCCGGTGCCACCGATCACCAGGTCATGGCCGGCCCCACCCGAGATCAGGTCATTGCCACCCAAGCCGAAATCAGTGGTCGTGATGAATGTCGGCGATCCGGAGGCATCGAACTCCGCGTAGCCGTTGTCACCAAGGACCAGATCCGCACCGGCACCGGCGCTGACGGTATCGGCACCCTGGCCGCCGAACACGATGTCGTTCTCCGCACCCGTATCGATCACATCATCGCCACCGATTTCCGGAGACGTGGTGGTGATGAAGGTAAGGGCACCCGTATCGCCGAAGACCGCGTAGCCATTGTCACCCACGACCACATCCTGTCCCGAACCGCTGGTGACGTTGTCGGATCCGTAACCGGCGAGCACAATGTTGCGGCCATCACCGGCATCAATCAGGTCGTCGCCGCCGATACCGGGTTCGGTGGTGGTCACATAGGTCAGGATGCCGCTGTCATTGAAAATCGCATAGCCGTTGTCTCCCACCACGATGTCGTTGTGAAGGCCGGTCGTGACCTCGTCCGCACCGAACCCGGCAAGCACGACGTTGTTACCGTCGCCCGCATTGATGAGATCGTCGCCGCCAACCAGCGGATCCGTGGTGGTGATGAAGGTCAGGTGGGCGGCATCGTTGAACTCGGCATAACCGTTGTCACCGATCACCACATCGCGGCCGCTGCCGGAAGTGATGAGGTCGCCGGCCTGACCGCCGATGATCACGTTGTCGCCGTCTCCGGCATCGATGATGTCGACATCGCCAACCGTGGGTTCGGTCGTGGTGATGTAGGTCAGCACGTCGCTGTCATTGAAGGTCGCATTGCCGTTGTCGCCCAGAATCACATCCCTGCCGCTGCCGGAGGTGATGAAATCGCCCTGGAAGCCGCCGATGACGGTGTTGTCGCCGTCGGAGACCTGGATGGTGTCGATGTCGCCGATCTCGGGGCTGATGGTGGTGATGTAGGTCAGCACGCCGCCAACGCTGAAGAACGCATGGCCGTTGTCGCCCACCGCCACGTCGTCGTCGATGCCCGAGGTCATCAGATCCCTGCCAAAGCCACCGATCATCACGTTGCGGCCACCGCCTGCCGCAATCGTGTCATCGCCGCCGATGGAGGTGTCGGTGCTGAGGATTTCACGCAACTGGCTGCTGCCGGCAATATTGTCGAAGGCGGCCACGCCATTGTCGCCAACGACCACATCGCGTCCGTTGCCGCCGGTCACCTGGTCGTCACCGTTGCCCGCAAGAACCGTATTGAAGCCATTGCCGGTAAAGATCTCATCATCGTAGTTGCCCGGAACGGCGGCATCCGAGGTGCGCGCGAGCAGCAGGACGCCGCTGACATCGAAGGTCGCATTGCCATTGTCACCAATCACCACATCGCGACCGTCGCCGCCGGTGATCTCATCACCACCGAAGCCACCCAGCACGGTGTTGTCGCCGTTGCCGCTGAAGATCACATCGTCGCCGCCAATCGAAGGATCGGTCGTCGTGATGTAGGTCAGCACACCCACAGCGGTGAAGGTCGCGTTGCCATTGTCACCCACCACCACGTCGCGGCCGCCACCACCGGTGATCTCGTCGGCACCGAAGCCGCCGAGCACGGTGTTCTCGCCGTCCGCAACCAGGATCAGATCCGCACCTCCGATCGCCGGGCTGGTGGTGGTGATGTAGGTAAGAATGCCGGCGGTGTTGAACTCGGCGCGACCGTTGTCGCCCACAACCACATCCTCGTTGACGCCGCCGGTGATTTCATCGGCACCGAAGCCGCCGATCACCGTGTTGCGGCCATTGCCGACAGTGATGATGTCGTTGCCACCGATCGCGTCATCCGTGCTGACGATGAGCTGCAGCAGGCTGACACCGGACGCATTGATGAAATCGGCCGAGCCGTTGTCGCCCAGCACCACATCGCGACCATTGCCACCAGTCACCTGGTCGGCTCCGTTGCCGGCAAGCACAACGTTGAAGCCGTTGCCGGTGAAAATCACATCATCATAAGAACCCGGAAGCGATGCGTCGGTGGTCAGCACGCCGAGAAGAACCCCGGTCGTGTCGAAAGTCACATTGCCGTTGTCGCCGATCACCACATCCCGGTCATTGCCACCGGTGATCTGGTCGCCGCCGATGCCGCCAAGGATGACGTTGTCACCATTGCCGACCAGAATGATGTCCACGCCACCGATCGTCGGAGCCAGGGTCGTGATGTAGGTCAAAATGCCCGCATCGGTGAAATCGGCCCGGCCATTGTCGCCCACCACCACATCGCCGCCGTTGCCGCCGGTGATCTCATCCCCACCAAAA
>CBFGOB010000044.1:0-12571 GCA_965650215.1 uncultured bacterium
TAGCCAAGGCGGATTCCCTTGAAACAAAAGGGATTGCGAGGTCCTTAAAGACGGATGAAACCTCGGCGTTGAAGGTCGTGAAAACCCGATCAACGATCAGATCCGTCTATCAGAATCCGAAACGCAGGGAAAGGCAATTCTGAGGCAAAACCCGACCCGGGGAATACCACCGCACGACACAGCCTTCCGCACACGCGGAGCCGGCATGCTCACTGGACCGGCTCTGCAGGCGGCGAATCCGTTTGCCTGTGCCCGGCAGGATCTGGGACAGCGGACTCCATCGGCGGGTTCCCGCCGAGCCGTGCCTCGAAAAATTCATAACCCTTGATGGCCCCCACCACGATCGCCGCGGTCAGCAGCAGCAGTGCGAAGACCGCGACCACGCCACCCCGCTCCTCGGTCAGCACCTGGTGTTCCTTCGGCACGGCCTCGGGCCCTTTGACCAGGCTGCCGATGACCATGAACTCACCTGGCTCGAGGGCGTCGAGCCAGGTTTTGGCGTCCACCTGCAGGTATTCGCTGTACTGGAGCAGAAAGCTCTTGGCGTAGACCGGACTGGCGAAATGGGAGAAGTTTTCAGCCTCCAAAGCCTCGGCGACCGCCCGCGGGACCTGTGCCAGCCGTGCCGCCTCAGCGACATCGAGGCCTGCGGCCTGACGCGCCGCTACCAGCTTGGTACCGATTTGTTCGAAGGGATCCGACACGGTAAGGTATATCGACATTAATCCCCGATTCTTGCACTGCAAGCCTGCAAAGCTGGCTTTCCGGCCACAAAAAAGCCGCTGCTGGCCAGAGAACCCGCAGCGGCTTGGATGGATTTCAGGACCTCAATGCTCGCGGCAGAACTGCTCGAAGCGGCTCAAGCCCTCGTTGAGGATGTCGAGCGTCGTGCAATAGCTGAGGCGGATGCCTTCGTCGTAGCCGAAGGCGACTCCGGGCACGGCAGCGACCTTGTAGCGGGAAAGCAGCTTGTAACAGAGGTTGAGCGACTTCAGGCCCATGTTGCCGGTGTAGACAAAGAAGTAGAAGGCGCCGAGGGGCTCGACCACGCGGATGTTCGGGATCTGGCGCAGGCGGCCATACATGAACTGGCGCTTGACGTCGTATTCCCCGCGAAGGTCTTCAATGAAGGTTTGGTCGCCTTGCAAGGCCGCCAAGGCTCCATATTGGGCGAAGGTGCAGGCATTCGAAACGTTGTGGTTCTGGATCTTGTCGATCGCTTGGGCGATCGGCTCGGGAGCCGCAGTGTATCCCAAACGCCATCCGGTCATCGAGTAGCACTTGGAGAAACCGTTCACCGTGATGGTGAGGTCATACAGCTCCTTGCTCAGCGAGGCGATCGAGACGTGCTGGGCTTCACCGTAAACCAGCTTTTCGTAGATCTCGTCGGAGAGGATGACGATGTCTTCCTCGAGCGCGACATTGCCGAGCGCAAGCAGTTCCTCCTTGGTGTAGACCGCGCCGGTCGGGTTGCCAGGGGAATTGATGATGACCATCTTGGTCGCGGGGGTCATGGCGGCCTCGAATTGCTCGGGGGTCATTTTCCAACCGGTCGATTCCTTGGTTTCGACCAGAACCGGAATGCCGCCGGCGAGACGCACCATTTCAGGGTAGGAGACCCAGTAGGGCGTGGGAATGATGACCTCGTCACCTTCCTCCACCATGGCCAGAATCGCGTTGAAGCAGGCCATCTTGGCACCGCTGGTCACACAGATCTGCTTGGGGTCGTAGCTGATCCCGTTGTCATTCTGGAACTTGTCGGCGAGTGCCTTGCGCAGCTCGGGGATGCCGCCGGCGGGAGTGTATTTCGTGCGGCCGGCACGGAGCGCCTCGATAGCGGCTTCCTTGATGAAATTCGGGGTGTCGACCTCCGGCTCGCCACCGGCGAGGGCGTAGACTTCCTCGCCTTGAGCCGCCATGGCCTTGGCCTGGGCGGTAATCGCTAGGGTGAGGGATGGGGAAACCTTGGCAATACGGGATGAGATGCTGTCCATTTGAGCTCGCGAATAGGATGAATTGGGGCGCCTCAACCAAGGAGACTGACGCACATCGCAAGCCCCTCGGCAGGGCAGGCGCTTTTGTGCCGCTTCACCCATGGGCTGGCAAGCGAAATGCTTGGGGTTTTGGGGCTTGAAACGCCCTGCAATTCGGGGCGCAGCCTCCCTACCCCGGAAAATCAAACGAAAGAGATGGTTGGCAGGTGTCCGCAAAAGCTGCTAATGCTGGGACTCACCCTGATCCGAAGACCATGAAAACCATTTTGCTCCTCAGCTCCGCTGCCGCCATTTTCGTTTGCAGCTCGTGCCTCACCTTCATTCCCGTGGACCCGATGACCGGTGACCCCTCCTGCAAAATGATGCCCAATCCGGTGCAATGCGAATCTGGACGCTCCTGCCCATGCAAAGACTGCCCCAAGGCCTGCGCCAAAGGCTGCCCTAAGGCTTGCTGCAACAGGACTTCGGGCGTGAGCGCCACCAAGTGAGCGGGAACCTCTTTTCACAGCCGCCGCTGCCGCAACGCCTGCCAATGCGAACGGTCCCGGGGATCCGCAAAGCGCGCCGCATAGGCCTCAAGCCGCTGCTTGCCGGCCACGGCATCACCGGCGACCAGCACCTCGTTGAGCGCGCCGGGCGACCGGATCGAGCGGACGACGGGAAACTCCCCGCGCAGGCAATGCCGGGTTGAGGATTGCATCGCACGGTGGCCCGGCCCGGTGACCAGGTTCACGGCCAAGACCCCGCCCGGCGCGATCGCACGTTTCAGATCGCGGACCATGCGCGGGTCGCAATGCCGGGGGCGATACACATCGCTTGCGCCAGCCAGATAAATGTCATCGATGACCACGTCGAAGCGCCGCCGGTTGGATTTCAGCCAGGCATAGGCATCGTCCAGAACAACCTCGATGCCGAGCCCGTCGATGCCCATGTGCTCCTTCGCAAGTTCGACGATGTCCTCGTCGATATCCACCGCCGTCAGTGCGCAGCCGGGCAGCAAATGGCGCAGGATGCGGAAGGCCGTTCCTCCGGCCAGGCCGAGCATCAGGATCGAGCCCGGCGGATTGGTTTTGCCCAACAGGGCGGCGGCGGCAATCAGGTCCCAGGCCAATCCGGTCAGGTAACGGTCCCGATGGAACCAGGCGTGCGCGGCTCCCTCCACACGAAACTCGGTCTCGCGCTCGGACTTCCAGATTTCCAAGGACTGGAAACGGGTGCTGACTTTGCGGATACGGCGCATCAGTATTCCTCTTCCTCTCCGTCGTAGTGGGGCACCGGGGGCAAGACGTCCTCTCGCATCAGCAGGCGCTCCAAATCAAGGTCCTCGAGCAAATCCGCAGGAGTGTTTCTCACCAAACCGACATAGGGAATCAGCCGGTCAAGTTCGGCGATCGCGCAATGCACCATCGAGGAAATGATGTCCTTGTCGTAGCGTTCCCGTTCGAACAGGTTCGTGATCCGGAACACCAGCATGGAGCGGTCCAGATCGTATTCAAAACCGCCAAGCGTGAGCGGTTTGTTGGCGCGCATCAACAACTCGAAGACCGCCGCCTTGTGGGTGGGCGGAAACGGCACCGGGGACTCCGCCACCACGGTCAGGGCATTGAGCTGCGGGTGGGCCTGGGCAATCAGATCCACGCGGGTGTGATGGGCATCGAATCCCGCTCGGAGCACATCACGCCCCTCGACGAGCTCGCAATGCCAGCCATTGGCACCAAATGCCTCTTCCACCGTCAAAATCTGCCGTGAATGGGAACGCATGCGGCGACGATGGCGGCATGCGCCCCGGAGGAACAATCATTTTCTTATACTGGCTTCCGAGCCACCCTTGCGCGGGACACGATGATGCAAGGCCTTGATCAGAAACCCCCTCGCCTCGCGACTGACAGGGCCCAGGGTCAGGTGGACCCCGGAGGTCTTCTCCGGATTGCGGTGCAAGGTCAGACGGGTCATCGCTTCATCGACCTCGACCGAGTCGATTTCCTGCCAGTAGACCAGGCACAGCCCGTGTTCGGGTCGGAACAAGGGGAAAATCTCGATTCCAAGCGGCGTGAGGATCACATAGGCATGGCGGGTCATGGAATGCGCCAGCTTCAGCGAAGCGGCGGCAAGTGCGATCGGCAACAAGGCCCACAGGGGATGTGGCAGCAACGGGTTGACATCGCGATAGAACGAAGTCGCGATCAGGGTGATCGAAGCGGCAAGCATCACCGCAGCCGATAGCCAGAAACCCACGGCCTGACGGGCGCGCGTGAAGCGCAGCTCCTGTTCCGGACTCTGAAGGCGCGCGACCATGTCAATCGTCGGATCCGGACTTCCGCTCCTCGGAGGGCTTGCGCGAGGCCGCTTGCTTTTCTTCAAGAAACACGAGTTCGTCGCCATCGCGCTTTTGCCGGCGATGGTTGATCCACATCACGATGGTGATGCCGATGACCAGAAACGAGCCTTCGAGGAAAAACGGCGTGCTCATCACCCCGACCATGGTGCCTACCCACTCCCCCAAGACCCCCGGCAGGTGATGCCAACCCAGCAACGCGCCGCACACCAGCAAGACCAATCCCAGCAGGATCGAAGCGACTGCCGCGATCTGCTTGACCCGGGAAGCGGCACTGTCGTCTCCATCGTTCATGCATCCATCCTAGCCCGGATCCTGCAAAGCCCAATACCGGAAATCGAAAAATCGCCTCCTCCGCCCTCTTCTCTCTTGGCGACCGGGCTTCCCCGCCCTACACCCCCGCTCATGCGGCTTTTCGACACGCTGACCCGATCCGAACGCGAGCTGACTCCACTCGATGGAAAAACCTTCCGGTTTTACTGCTGCGGCCCGACCGTTTACGGCCCGGCCCACATCGGCAACTTCCGCACCTTTGTGCTCCAGGATGTACTGCGCCGCACCCTCGAAACCGGCGGCATCCCCACCCTGCACGTGCGCAACATCACCGATGTCGACGACAAGACGATCCGCGATTCGCAGAAGGCAGGCATGTCACTCACCCAGTTCACCGCCGGCTGGACGGCGAAATTCCACGCCGATTGCCACAAGCTCGGCCTGCTCGAACCCCACATCGAACCGAGTGCCGTCGAACACATCCCGCAACAAGTGGCGATGATTGAAGCGCTGATCGAAAAGGGCCACGCCTATGCCTCCGACGACGGGTCGGTGTATTTCAAGATCGCCTCCTTTCCCGGCTACGGCAAATTGTCCCATCTCGACACGCGCGAGCTTGATCTTGGCAAAACCCAGAATGCCCGCGCCAACGCCGACGAATACGAAAAAGACAGCGTTTCCGATTTCGTGCTGTGGAAAGCCCGCCGTCCGGAAGATGGCGAAAACCACTGGTCCTCGCCATGGGGCGAAGGACGTCCCGGCTGGCACCTTGAATGCTCGGCGATGATCCAGGAATACCTGGGCGACAGCTTCGACCTCCATTCCGGTGGGGTGGATCTGGTGTTTCCCCATCATGAAAACGAACTCGCCCAGAGCGCCTGCGCCTGTGGCGGCGACTTCGCCAAGCACTGGTACCACATCACCCACCTGCTCGTGGACGGCGGCAAGATGTCGAAATCACTCGGCAACCTCTACACCCTCGCCGACCTCGAGGCCAAGGGCCACACGGCGATGGAAGTGCGCTACGTGCTGATCGGCGGCCATTACCGCAAACAGCTCAATTTCACCCTCGATTCGTTAGGCGCCGCGCGCGAAGCCCTCCACAAGCTCGCCAAAGGCGCGCGCAAACTCGCCGACAACATCGGCAGCGAGACGGTCACGCTGAATTCCGCCGACTTTGGTCCGTTCCAGGCGGCCTGGGACAGCCTCAACGACGACCTCAACACCCCCGCCGCTCTCGGGCACTTGTTCACCGGCCTCAAGGAAAGCGCTGCACTGCAAGGTGCTGACGCCGCTGCCGCGCTCGCCGGTTTCAACCGTGTCCTGCGCGCCCTCGGCCTCACCCTTCCCGAGGAAGCCAAGGCCGAGATCCCTGCCGAGATTCAAGCACTCGCCGCCCAACGCTGGCAGGCACGCCTTGCCAAGGACTGGGCCGGTTCCGACACCCTGCGCGATGAACTCAAGGCCAAAGGCTGGATCATGAAGGACGGCAGGGAAGACTATAGTCTGGAGCCCTGTAGCGGCGGTCTGTGACCGCTGGCGAATCGCCGCGCCAGCGGCACCCATCCCGCTTGAGGGATGGGATATCTTCCCAACGGCGGGACTGCCCTTGGCAGCCATCTAGCGACTGCCATCGACCGCCACTGCTTTCAACGGCATTTCCAACTTCTCACGCTCGCGCTGAACGGCGGTCATCCAGTCCACATCCTTGGTGAAATCCCCGCTGCCACTCCAGCCGGCACCGATGAGATACTCCAACGGCTCTCCGGACCTCACCTCGGCGATCGCCAGATGGTTCGCCTGGTCCTGGGCAAACGACTTGAAACCGTTAGAAACAATCACCGCGCATCCGGTGCTGCCGTGATCCGCCACTTCGGGCTCCCAATAGAGCATCCACCACTTGTGTGGATTGGAACGGAACACCCCGCCCTTGCGCTTGGCGATGCCGATTCCGACCTGCAGGAGGGCAGCCGGATCCCCGTCCGCAAGAAAGGTGCTGGTCACCCGAGAAAAGTTCGATCCGGCATCGATCGAGATGCGCTTCACTTCAGACACCCTGCGGCCCTTCGCCTCCCAGGCGTCATAGGTCAGTTCAAAGACACTGCGGATGGGACCGTTCGCGATCACCTTGTAGGACTTGAAATTGCTCGAAGCATGCAACTGCTTGCCATCCCAGATGCCAAGTCCACCACAGCCGCGTGTCGGCACCCCGCCGTGGGCCACACTGTAATAATCGAGACCATCGCCATGATCCTTGTGGTAATCACCTGACTTGTACCAATCGTCGATGACCAGCTTGCGGGTGCGCTTGACCCATACATCGATCCCGCTGCTCACCGTCCCCTCGCCGGTGATCAGCGCCGGCCCGTACATGCGGTGCGCGATCCGGTCGCTTTCCCATGCGAAATCATCCATGCGCTCCGGCACGAAGCAGCAATGCACCCTTGCAAGCGGCGCCGGCAACGCCGGCAAACGGCCGGCCGCCATGACCAGATACTCACGCGACTCACCGGGAGCAAGATCCACCTTGAACAGCAGGCTGCCATCTACCCATTGCGAATCGATGATTTTGGAAGTCTGCGCATCCATCACGGCAGGGGCCATGCCGGTTTCATCCCACGCCATCCCGACGGTTTCATCCAAGCGGTGGAAATCGTGGGGATTGCCAACCGTGACCACCCGGGGGGCGGCATCCTTCACCAGCTCCATCCGATACATCTCGGACCCAGCCAACAGCAAAGCACCCACCCCGTAGACTTCGGTGGAGTCATCGGGAAACTTCTGGGGATCGGCACCAATCGGCTGGACATGTGTCAATTTCCCATCCTCGGCAACGCAGCCAAGCAGGGACTGCCAGGCCTTGCGAGCCGCCGGCTCATAGGTCCGGCGGTCCAGCAAACCCTGGTTCACCCCCCAGGCGAACGCATAGGCATAAAAACCCGTCGAGCTGGTTTCCCTCAGCGGATAGCTGTCCGGATCGAGCAAGCTCGCGCGCCACATGCCGTCGGGCTGCTGGCATGTGAGCAATTTGGCGCTCATGGCCTTGAACTCGTTCTCGAAACGTTGGCGGCTCGGATGGTTTTTCGGCAGGTATTGGAGCACCCGGACCAAGCCACCCATCACCCAGCCGTTGCCACGACCCCAGAACACCTTCCTGCCGTTGGCCTCGCGTTTGTCGAAATAGGTGCTGTCACGATAATAAAGATGCTCTTCCCCGTCATAAAGGTAGGCGGTGGTCGCGTCCCACTCGCGGATCATGAATTCCAAATAGGCCTCGTTGCCGGTCGCGCGGTAAAGGCGGATCCATGCCGGCGGTGCCATGAACAGCGCATCGCACCACGACCAGCGGTCCTGGTTGCCCGCGAGGCGGAACTCCAGACGGGTCCTGGCCGGATTGGTGATGATCTGGTCGAAGCGCTGTTTGAGCGCCGCAATCATCTTCGGATCGCGTGATTGGAAATACAACTCGGCATAGGCCTGACCGACGCAGTGATCGTCGGCATAGTAGGGTTTGGGCCCGAGCTGCCACTGGTTGCCCTCACCCATCGCCAGCATCGCCTCACGGTATTTGCCGTCACCGGAAATCCCGGCCAGGGCCATCATGCCCGCATAGCCGGCACCCTGGGTCCAATCGGTGCTCTTGTGCGA
The DNA here is from genome assembly GCA_965650215.1 of uncultured bacterium. Lineage (GTDB taxonomy): Bacteria > Verrucomicrobiota > Verrucomicrobiia > Verrucomicrobiales > Akkermansiaceae > Luteolibacter. The sequence goes on from CBFGOB010000044.1 coordinate 8,251, forward strand.
GCTCGGGTTGGCCAACTGCCAGTCGGCCACCCGCTGCATGACCTGCAACACCTCTGCAGGCCCGCCCGCCTGAAGGGGCAGCCATGCGGTCCACAGTAAGGACAAAATCATCGAAGGCTTCATGATTGGAACAGGAAACTCGGAAACCACGCCGCATACAACCGGATCCGCCGATTTCTTTCGCCATCCTGCACCCGGGAAACGTGACCGGCTGCATCCGGCGCTTCTCAAACGCAGGAATCTGGGATTCACTCGCTGAGAGCCCGACCCTCCCATGACCTACGATGCCCACATCCGCCGAATGCCCCGCCCCCAGGAAGTCAGCCGCATGAGTCCATCGGAACTCCGCGAAGCCTTCCTCGTCGAAAGCCTGTTCAAGCCCGGTGCGTTCCATGCCACTTTCACCGATCTCGATCGCATGGTCATCGCCGGCGCAATGCCAACCCACAAGGCGCTGTCCCTCGAAAACCACAAGGAAACCGGCCGCGACTTCTTTCTCGAACGCCGGGAGCTGGGCGCGATCAATACCGGTGCCGCGGGCAGCGTCACCGCCGATGGCATCCGTCATGCGGTGCCACCACTGGGATGCATCTACATCGGCATGGGAACCAGGGAGGTCCGCTTCGAAAGCGACGATGCCTCACAACCTGCGAGGTTCTTCATCCTCAGCTGCCCGGCCCATGCCAGCCACCCGACCGCCGTCGCCACCCGCGACCAAGCCAACCAGGTCGCGCTCGGTTCCGCCGCAACCTCGAACGAGCGGGTGATCCGCCAATACATCCACCAGAACGGCATCCAAAGCTGCCAGTTGGTGATGGGCTTCACCGAACTCGGCATCGGCAGCGTTTGGAACACCTTCCCTCCCCATACCCACTTCCGCCGCTGCGAGATCTATCATTACTTCGACATGGACGAACGCGTGCTGGCCCACTTCATGGGTGAGCCCGATGCCACACGCCACCTGTTCGTCAAAAGCGACGACACGGTCCTCTCGCCCTCATGGTCGATCCACTCGGGCTGCGGACAGGGAAACTACAAATTCATCTGGGGCATGGCCGGGGAAAACCAAACTTTCACCGACATGGATCCCGTCGCGCCGCTCGACCTGCGGTGAATGACGGATGAATTCATGAAAACCACGGATTACACCTTCCATCCACCCTCATGAAACGCTTTGAAAACCAGGTCGCTGTCATCACTGGCGCCAGTCGCGGCATCGGCCAGGCCATCGCTCTCGCCTTTGCCCGCGAAGGAGCCCATGTCGTCGCTCTCGGCGTCAGCGACTATGCAGACACCATGGCCAGGATCGCCGCGTTCGGCGGCACGCTGACGCCCATCCGGGCCGACTTTGCCAAACTCGATCAGGCGGCCGCCCGGCAGGTGGTCGCGGACATCCTCGCGGCCGCCGGCCGCCTCGACATCCTGGTCAACAACTCCGGCATCATCCGCCGCACGCCTGCAGTGGATTTTTCCGAGTCCGACTGGCACGAGGTGATGCAGATCAACCTCAACGCCCCCTTCTTTCTCTGCCAGGCTTTCGCCAAATGGTGGCTCGAAAGCGGACGCAAACCGCCGCCCGAAACACGGCGGCTCAAGATCATCAATATCGCCTCGCTGCTCTCGTTCCAAGGTGGCATCCTCGTGCCCGCCTACACCGCCAGCAAAAGCGGCATCGCCGGACTCACCAAAGCCCTCGCCAACGAATGGGCCAGGGAACGGATCAACGTCAATGCCATCGCCCCCGGCTACATCGCCACGGAAAACACACGGCCGCTGCGCGAGGACGCCACCCGCAACGATGCCATCCTCGCCCGCATCCCTGAACAGCGCTGGGGCAACCCGGAGGACATCGCCGGCAGCTGCCTCTTCCTCGCCTCTCCCGACGCCGACTACATCAACGGCACCATCATGAACGTCGATGGTGGCTGGCTGGGAAGGTGAAGACGGAAACCTTCTGAACCCAATGATGCCTGATCGGATCCACCCCCGCTGATCACTCGCGGCAGAGCCGCCTCACTTCCACTTGCAAGATCCGGATTCCACGCCTAAGGGCCTCGCATGACTTGGGATCATTCGTTTCTCGACCTCTTCGAGCGCTGCGTCGGCAGCTACCGCGCAGGCAACCAGAACTTTCACAGCCACTACCGCCCGCAAGACCTCGAATTCCTCGCAAGCATCGGCTGCCAACCCCGGGAGTTTTTCGATTTCGTCGAGGATTACTGCGACGAAGGATCCCCATTACCATCCACCGCCCTGCTGGTTGCCGCAGTCCGCCGTGACTACTTCCTGAGCGTTCAGGACGGCAAGGCATCCGAAGCTCCCCGCCTGACCCGTGACGGGATCCCGGGTTTCGGGGAAACCCTGGCCGAGATCCCCTACCTGCCGCGGATCCTCGCCAAGGCCCGGGCCAAACTGCGCGGCGAACTCGATCCTGACCTGATGTACGGCTGTGGAGGAGACCGCAATTTCCTGCGCAAGAACGGCCAAATCCATCCGGCCGATTTCCTGCGCCAGGTCTGGATTTGCGGCGATGACGAGCAAATGCTCGTCAGCTGGCTCCGCCGCCGGCAAGCCTGACCCATTGGCAGCATGCCTCCCGACCCGCCGTCAGGCCCTGCATTCCGGGCTTGCCAGCCCTGCCGCCCAGCCCTATCCCAGCGGCCTCACATCATGGCCAGCACACCCGTCATCACCCTCCGCAAAGGACACGCCGTCCGTCACAACAACGAAATCTGCGTCGTCGTCGAGCACGAGCTCAAGACCCCGCCGCGCATGGCGTCCTATGTGCAGATGTCGATCCGCAGCATCGCCACCAAGAAGATTTTCAACCTCCGCCTGACCTCCAACGATTCGCTCGAAGGCGTGATGCTTGAACGCGATCAACACGAGTATTCCTACAAGGACAGCAGCGGGTACCACTTCCTCCACCCCGACACCTACGAGGATGTCGTGGTCCACGAAGACCTCATCGAGCAGGTCAAAAACTACCTCATCGAAGGCCAGCTCTACACCTTGCTGATCGCCGACGGCATTGCCGTCTCGGTCGAACTCCCGCTCACGATGACCATGACGGTCACCGAATCTTCCGAAGGCGTCAAAGGCGACTCCGCCAACAACGTCTACAAGCCGGCCATCATGGAAACCGGCCTGGTGGTGCAAGTGCCGCTATTCATCAACCAAGGGGAACGCATCAACATCAAGACCGAGGACAATTCCTATCTCGGCCGGGCCTGAGCTCGCGAGACTCTTGACGCTCGAAGCCTGGTTTCATCCCGGAAATTCCCGCTTCCCGTCCTCCCGGCGCACACCTAACTCGTTGGTTTTCATTAAGAAAACTTAACTTTTTGCTTGTGCGTAATAATTGGATTTGGGAGAAGCTGGGTTCATGAATGCAAAACCCTACCTGTCCTTGCTGGCGGCATTGGCAGTGCTGCCCTTCGCCCAGGCCCAGAGTGAGCCCGCCCCTGCCTGCGCTGACTGCGCCCTGAAGGATCAGACGATTCAGGAACTCAAGGCCGAACTCCAGCAGCTCCAGAACCGCCAAGCCGCGGCGGAGCCCGCAACGCCAAGCGAGACCGCACCAAGCACCGTCGCCGAGACCGCTGAGACCTATACGGTGGTTGCGGGTGACAGCCTGATGAAGATCGCCCGCAACACCGGCTGCAACGCCAACGAGCTGGCGAACCTCAACGGGCTCAAGATGGATTCGGTCCTGCAGCTGGGTCAGAAGCTCAAGCTGCCGGCCGGAGCCGTGCCCAACGCGCCGAAGCCCGCACCCAAGCCCACAGGCAAACTCAAGACCTACAAGATCCAGGATGGCGACACCTATTTCAGCTTGTCACGGCGTTTCAAGATTCCCGTCAATGACCTGATTGCCGCCAACCCCCAGGCCAAGCCGAACCAGCTCTATGCCGGCCGCACGATCAACCTGCCAGGCACTGCCGAGGAAGCGGTTCCTGCTCCGGCGGAAGCCGCTGCCCCCGATGCCGCTGCTGCCCCAGACAAGTCCGACACCCCGACCGAACCGGCGGGCTCGGAACGCAAAGTCATCGCGGTGACCGTCGACACTGAAATCTCCTACGGTGAATTCGCCACGAAGCACGGCACCGACATCGACCGTCTCAACGCGCTCAACGATCTCAATCTCACCAGCGCGACCATCCTTGCCAAAGGATCGGAGCTCTACGTGCCCGCCCAGCCATAGCCCCTGAGGATCCGAATCCCTTCCAGCATGGGGTCCTGATCCCGCCCACCACCCATGGCCAATCCCCGTCCGGTTGATTCCGGACGGGGATTTCTGTTCAAAGCCAAACTCTTATTG
>CBFGOB010000045.1:0-12354 GCA_965650215.1 uncultured bacterium
CTTCGGCAATGCCAGGCGCTTGTTCGGGTTTGATGTCTGAGGGTGGGCCGAATGGCCGTGAGCGATTACCGCAGCCGCGCTTTGCAAGCACGACAATTGTCGTCCTTGCGGAGCTTTGGCATCCCGCGTTCATAGGAACCCGACTGCGAAAATGGACATCTCAGAAGCCATTGACACTCAGCTTCTAGTGCGTAAATTCCCGCGCCATTCACCATTGTCCAGCCTACTATGAGCTCTGAAAAACACGTCTTCCAAGCCGAGATCCAGCAGTTGCTCGACCTCGTGGTGCATTCACTCTACACCGACAAGGAGATCTTCCTGCGAGAGCTGATCTCCAACGCTTCGGACGCGATGGAAAAACTGCGTCACATTGAGGCGACCGAAAAGGACATCCACCAGCCGACGCTGCCGCATGAGATCCACATCACGACCGATGAGGAGGCAGGGACGCTGACGATCGCCGACCACGGCATCGGGATGAATCATGATGAGCTGGTGAAGAACCTCGGCACCATCGCCCACTCCGGCACCAAGGCGTTTCTCAAGGCGGTCAAGGAAAGCGGTGGATCGGCCTCGAACATGATCGGCCAGTTCGGGGTCGGATTCTATTCGGCTTTCATGGTCGCGGATCAGGTGAGGGTGCATTCCCGCTCCTGGCGCAAGGACGATGCATCACTCGTTTGGTCCAGCGACGGCAGAAGCGGCTACGACATCGAGCCCGCAGGCAGCGAGCTGGACCGCGGCAGCCGCATGGTGCTCACGCTCAAGGAAGACCAGAAGGAGTTCGCCAAGGAAGACCGGGTGAAGCGACTGATCGAGACCTACAGCAACTTTGTCGGCTTCCCGATCCTGCTCAACGGCAAGCGGGTCAATGAGGTCGAAGCGCTCTGGCTCAAGAGCAAGTCGGAGGTCGACGATGAGCAATACAAGGCGTTCTATCAATTTGCCTGCAAGGCCTGGGACGAGCCGTCCTACCGCCTGCACTTCAGTGCCGACGCGCCGCTGGCGATCAACGCGCTGCTCTTTGCGCCGAGCGAGAACCCCGAAAAGATGGGCTTTGCCAAGGCCGAGCCCGCGGTGGCGCTTTACAGCCGCAAGGTACTTATCGATCCCTCGCCCGAGGGGCTGCTGCCCGACTGGATGCGCTTCATGAAGGGCGTGGTCGACAGCGCCGACATCCCGCTCAACATCTCCCGCGAGACGATGCAGGACAGCGCGCTGATCCGCAAACTCGGCAGTGTGATCAGCAAGCGGGTGATCAGGATGTTCGAGAAGGAGGCCGAGGCCGATCCGGAAAAATATCGCGGCTTCTACCGGAATTTCGACCGTTTCTTCAAGGAAGGGGTAGCCACCGACTATGCCAACCGTGAGCCACTCTCGAAGCTCCTGCGCTTTGAGACCTCGATGACCGGGAAGGGCGAGGTTTGCGGGTTTGCCGACTACGTCCTGCGGATGAAGGAAGGTCAGGACAGCATTTACTACCTTGTCGGCCCGAACCGTGAGGTGATCGAAAGCAGCCCATACCTCGAGGCCTTCAAGGCCCGCGGGCTTGAGGTCGTGTTCTTCATGGATGCGGTCGATGAGTATGTCGTGGATTCCCTGGGGACCTTCGATGGGAAGAAGCTTGTCTCGATCCGCCACGGTGGAGTCGAGTTGGAGGATCAGCAAACCGAGGGTGAGTCCCTGTCCGAGGACGCCACCAAGGCGCTTTGCGAGTTCCTGAAAGAGGAGCTTGGCGAGCAGGTTACGGCCGTCAGCAGCGGCAGGCGGCTCGTGAGCAATCCGGTGATCGCGCTGGTGCCCGAGAATGGCATGAGCCCGCAGATGCGCCAGATGATGAAGGCGATGGATGAGAACTTCAAAGACGAGGTCAAGGTCGAGCTGGAGATCAACCCGCGCCATGCGTTGATCCGCAAGCTTGCCGAGGCCAGGGTTTCCAACCCCGAACTCGCCAAACTTGTTGCCCGCCAGTTGCTCGACAACGCGCTGATCGCCGCCGGTTTGTTGGAGGACGCCCGCGACACCGTCAGCCGGATGAATACGCTGATGGAAAAAGCGATGGGCTAGGGGGGCTTGTTTTCCGAGGCTACGCATCCCGCGCGCTTGCAATGTGACCGGGTCTGTGGAGCATCGGGCGCGTGACTCCCGAACTTGACGATCTCTTCGCATTCCTGCGTTTTCCGAGCGTTTCGACCGACTCGAGGCATGCCGCCGATGTCCGTGCCTGCGCCGGGTGGATCGTTGCCAAGCTGGAAGGCATCGGCCTCAAGACCGAGCTGCACGAGACCGCCCGCCACCCGATTGTGGTGGCCCGCAACGCCCACGTTCCAGGGAAGCGCACGGTGATGATTTACGGACACTACGACGTCCAGCCGGTCGACCCGGTCCAGCTCTGGGACAGCCTGCCCTTTGAGCCGGAAATCCGCGAGGGCCGGATCTGGGCCCGGGGTTCGACCGACAACAAAGGCCAGATGCTGGCCCACATTCTCGGTGTCGAACAGTTGATCAAGGAAGACGGGAATCTGCCTGTGAACCTGATATTCCTGTTTGAAGGCGAAGAGGAAATCGGAAGCCCGAATCTGGGGCCCTTCCTTGCCGCCCAGCGTGAGGCCTTGGCTTGCGATGTGATCGCGATTTCCGACACCGGTATGGCGGCACCCGGGGTGCCAACCCTCGGATACGGGCTGCGCGGCATCAGCTGCTGCGAGGTGGTCCTGCGCGGGCCGAAGAGAGACCTGCATTCGGGACTGTTTGGTGGGGCGGTGGCCAATCCGGCGACTGCGGTCGCGAGATTGATTGCCACCTTGCACGATGCCGACGGTCGGGTGGCGGTGAAGGGGTTTTACGACAAGGTGCGCCCGATGGAGGACTGGGAGCGGAAGATGGCCGCCTGCGTGCCGGGCTCGTCGGACGCGGATTTTCTGAAGGTAACGGGATCCCCGTCGACCTTCGGCGAAGCCGGATACACCGCGGTCGAACGGGTCTGGGCACGGCCGACCCTCGAGGTCAACGGGGTCGGTGGCGGTTACCAGGGTGAAGGTTCCAAAACCGTCCTGCCTGCCGAAGCGATGGCCAAATTTTCCTGCCGCCTCGTGCCCGATCAGGATCCGGAGGAAATCTACGAATTGCTCAAGGCTCACTTCGAGGCCCATTGCCCGCCGGGCGTCACCATGGAGATCATCAAGGAACACGGGGGAAAGCCCTACCTGTGTGATCCGCATTCCGCATTCGGCAAGGCCGCACAGTCGGCCCTCCGGGCGGCATTCGGAGCGGATCCGGTCCTGATCCGCGAGGGTGGCAGCATCCCGATCGTGCAAGCCTTCGGCGACATCCTGGGCGTCGACACCCTGTTGCTCGGTCTTGCGCTTTCGGATGCGCAGATCCACGCTCCCAACGAAAACTTCCCGATCGAAAACTTCGAATCCGGCATCCGCATGAGCAAGGCCCTGCTCAGGGAGCTGGCCAAATGACTCATTCCCCATGTCTGATAGCCCCGTCAAACTCGACTTCATCCGCGAGATCATCGCCGATGACCTTGCCACCGGCAAACACTCCACGGTGATCACCCGATTCCCGCCGGAGCCGAACGGTTACCTGCACATCGGACACGCGAAGTCGATTTGCCTGAATTTCGGTCTTTCCGAGGAACACGCCGCGCTTGGAGCGAAATGCCATTTGCGCTTCGACGACACCAATCCGTCCAAGGAGGAGGTTGAATACGTCGAGAGCATCAAGGCCGACGTCCAATGGCTGGGCTTCGATTGGAAGGACGACCTGTATTTCGCCAGCGACTATTTCGAATTCTTCTATGACTGTGCGGTGCATCTGATCCGCCAGGGCCTTGCCTATGTGGATGACGATTCGCTCGATGAAATGCGTGCGAAGCGGGGCAACGTCAACACCCCCGGAACCCGATCGGCGGGTGCGGAGCGGTCGCTTGAGGAAAATCTCACGTTGTTCGCCCGGATGAGGGCAGGGGACTTCAAGGACGGCGAGAAGGTCCTCCGTGCGAGGATCGACATGGCATCTTCGAACATGAATCTGCGCGATCCGGTGATCTACCGGATCATGCATGCGCACCACCACAACACCGGTGATGCCTGGTGCATCTATCCGATGTATGACTTCGCGCATCCGCTCGAGGATGCGCTGGAGCACATCACGCACTCGCTTTGCACGCTGGAATTCGAGAACCACCGTCCGCTTTACAATTGGTTCATCGAGAACTGCCCGGTGCCGAGCCGTCCGCGCCAGATCGAGTTTGCGCGGCTCAACCTCACCTATACTGTGATGAGCAAGCGCAAGCTGCTCCAACTGGTGCAGGAAAAGCGGGTGAGCGGCTGGGATGACCCTCGGCTTCCGACGATTTCCGGCCTGCGCCGCAGGGGATATCCCGCAGCAGCGATCCGCCACTTCTGCAAGCGCATCGGCATCACCAAGTTCAACGGCACGACCGACGTCGCCTTGTTGGAATTCGACGTCCGCGACCACCTCAACCATCAGGCACCGCGCCGCATGGCGGTGCTCGATCCGGTGAGGGTCCTGCTCGAAAACTGGAACGAGGAGCCGCTGGCGGAAGCCTTGGTGCCGAACCACCCGCAGGACCCCGGCTTCGGAGAACGCGCGGTGCCGATGTCCGGTAGCATCTGGATCGAGCGCGAGGACTTCATGGAAGATCCTCCGAGCAAGTTCTTCCGCCTCGGTCCCGACCGCTGCGTGCGCCTGCGTGGCGGCCACATCATCCGCTGCACCGGGTTTGAAAAGGACGCCAAGGGCCAGGTGTCGCTGATCCGGGCCCAAATCCTCCCCGGCACGGTTGGGCAGGATGCGCCGGAGGGCGTGAAGTGCAAGGCGGCGATCCATTGGGTTGACGCCGCCACCGGTCGTGATGCCGAGGTCCGTTTGTATGACCGCCTGTTCAGCGTCGAGGATCCGGATGCGGCGGAGGAGGGGTTTTTGTCGGTGCTCAATCCCGAGTCGCTGCAGGTCGTCACCGCCAAGGTCGAGCCCTCGCTGGCCATGGCCGAGCCCGGCTTCAGCTGTCAGTTCGAACGGGTCGGTTACTTCATCGCCGATGCCAAGGACCATCGGGCGGGTGAGAGGCCGGTCTTCAACCGCACAGTGGCCCTCAAGGATTCCTGGACCAAGGGCAAGTGAGCCCAAAGGGCCCGGCGGCGGATCGGGGGGGGCTGCCGCCATGTCCCGGGTTTCGCCTATTTTGATTTCCGGTGATGGGGAATCTTGACGGGTCAACCGATTTGAAGATGATATCCAGCCATGTCTTGGTATTACATTCAAAACGGCAATCAGTGCGGCCCGGTGACCGAACAGGCATTGGCAGGCAAGGTCAAAAACGGTGAGTTGCAGGCTTCGGACCTCGTCTGGCAGGAGGGCATGGCCGACTGGAAACCGGTAAACCAATTTCCCCAGTTCGGCGCGGGTGCTGTGGCCGCCGCTCCGGCGACCATTGCCACCAACCCGAGCTTCGCCCAGCCGGCGGCCGCTGCCGCGGGCTATCAGAAGATTCCGAACTACCTCTGGCAGTCGATTGCCGCGACCGTGCTTTGCTGCGTGCCCTTTGGCATTGTGGCCATCGTCTATGCGGCCAAGGTTGACGGTCTGGTGGCCCGCGGGGACATCGCAGGAGCCCAGGCAGCCTCGAAGTCGGCCCGGACCTGGGTGAACGTCTCCGTGGGCGTCGGCTTGCTGGTTGCGGTGGCTTACATCGGATTGATGCTCCTCGGTGCCGCAAGTGGTGGCATGCAGTGATGCCGCATGCGCAAGGACCGGGCGCTTTTGGCTTTGTTGCCGGTGCTGGCCTTGGCGGCCGGTGCCTATGCGCTCCGCAAGACCGGCGGTGCCGGCTGGATGCCGGGCTGTCTGTTCCGACAGCTCACCGGCATCGAATGTCCGGGTTGTGGCATGACCCGTGGCACCCATGCCTTGCTCAACGGGCGCATTGCCGAGGCTTTTGCGTTCAATCCGGTCGGCATGGTCCTGCTGCCGGTGGCCATGCTGGCGATCGGGATTGAGGTCATCGGGTGGGTGAGGGAAAAGCCCTTGCCCATCCAGATCCCGAGCGGTCGTTGGGGGGCTACCATCGTGGCGGTGATCCTCATGGCATGGTGGGTCGGGAGGAACCTGTTTTGACCTGAAATATCATTGATTCCATATGTCAATTCCGGTTGCGCTGACCGGAGGATTGGCTATTGGTCGTCCATGTTTTTGAAGAGCCTCAAGTTGTGGATGGATCCCGTGGCCAGAACGGGCCCGGAATCCATGGCCATCGACGAGTGGCTCCTCAGTTTGTATCAAGAGCCGATCCTGCGGGTTTACCGCTGGAGCGGGGCCTGGGGGAGCATCGGATATTTCGACCGTTTGCATCAGGCCCAGGAAGCACTTCCGGGACTGCAATGGGTTCGCCGTTGGACCGGCGGAGGCACGGTGGATCATCGGCACGATTGGGCATACACCCTGATCATTCCGTTCGCATCCATCGGCGACCGCCGTCTCGCCAGCACGGAAACCTATCGCGACGTTCACCAGGCCCTGGCGGTGGCGCTTGCACCCGAAGGGCTCGACGTCCGCCTGAGCTGCGGCAACGAATCGACCGGCGCCGCCACCTGCTTTGACAACCCGGTAAGCCACGACCTGATGGATGGCAGCGGCAGAAAAATTGCCGGTGCGGGCCAGCGCCGCAGCAGCACCGCGATGATGCATCAGGGATCCGTGGCCTTGCCGCTGGACGATGAAGAGGCATCCAGGGCCCGCAGTGAGCGTTTTGCAGCAGCCTTGGCCGATACGTGGTCGAGTTGGACTCTGGAGCCGCCGAAAGAGCGGATGATGATGGCCGTTCGCCAATGCTACGGCAATCGGGAGTGGACCGAGCGCAGGCTTTAATCAAGCTTTCGGCCCGCGGTCGACATCGATGCGGAAGGGGCGGCCTTTGAGGCGGGCTTTGCGCGTGCGTTCGAGGACCTGGCCGACGAGGTCTTCCGGCACGTCGACTAGGGTGTGACGGGGGAAGAGGGTGATGCGGCCGAGCGAGCCGCTTGGCAAGCCGGCTTCGCCATAGAGCATGCCGACAATTTCCTTGGGGCTGATCCCCTGGGCCTTGCCCATCGAAATGAAGAGTCGGGCCATGCCGGCTTCGTGCGGGATTTCTCCACGCACCGGGCGCGGTCGATCTTCCTGATCGCGGGAATGCCCCTCGCGGCTCCGGCTGTCGCGCACCTGACTCTCGCGCGGCGCGCGTTCGGACACACGGCGGCCGCGTTCCGGCTGATCGGCTTCGCGGTCTTCCTGGATTTCCGCACCTTCACGGCCGCTGGCCTCACGCAGCATGGTGACCAGGGCTCCAGCGATGTCGGTCGGCGTGTGGCCTTGTTCGAGCAGGCGGTCGATGTGTTCCTCGTAGGCATCGAATTTTCCGGACTCGAGACGTTCCTTCAGGCCGTCAAAGATCAAGTCGGCACGGCGGCCTTCGACTTTTTCGACCGAAGGGATTTTTTCGCGGCGGATGACCTGGCGCGTGTAGCGTTCGATCGATTGCAGGCGGTAGATGTCACGACCGAAGACAAAGCTGACGGCGCGTCCCGAGCGTCCGGCGCGACCGGTGCGGCCGATGCGGTGGACGTAGTCCTCGGGGTCGGTGGGAAGGTCGTAGTTGAAGACGATGTCGATCTCATCGATGTCGAGACCGCGGGCGGCGACGTCGGTGGCGACCAGCAATTCGACCGTTCCCTCGCGGAAGCGTTTCAGCACGCGCTCGCGCATCTGCTGGGTGATGTCACCGTGCAGGCGGTCGGCGGCGTAGCCGCGGTTGATGAGATCCTCGGTGCATTCGTCGACCGAGCGTTTGGTGTTGCAGAAAATGATCCCGAGACGCGGTGGGTTCATGTCGAGGATCCGCGACAGCACTTCGACCTTCGAGCGCTGGCGTACTTCGAAATACGACTGGTCGACAGTTGAAACGGTGAGCGCTTTTTGCTCGATTTTGACGATTTCCGGGTCATTGCCGAAGCTCTTGATCAGGCGCGAGACGCCCGGGCTCATGGTTGCCGAGAAAAACAGTGTCTGGTGTTTTTTCGGGAGGGCGGCGAGAAGTTCGTCCATTTCGTCCTTGAAGCCCATGTCGAGCATCCGGTCGGCTTCATCGAGGATGGCCATGCGGATGTGGGAGGCATCGAAGCTGCCGCGGCGAAGGTGGTCGAGCAGGCGGCCCGGGGTGCCGACGACCAATTGGGCGCCGTCGCGCAGGGCGCGGAGCTGGCGGTCCATCGGGGCACCTCCGTAGACGGGAGTGGCGTGCAGGCCCTTGAGTTTGGATCCGAGGCGATGGACTTCCTCGCAGACCTGGACCGCGAGTTCGCGGGTCGGGCAGAGGATGAGGATCTGCGGATACTTCTCGTGGATGTCGAGTTTCGAGAGGGCTGGGAGGACGAAGGCCGCGGTTTTGCCGGAACCGGTGGCGGAGAGGCCGACGACGTCCTTGCCGGCGAGTGCCGGAGGGATGCTGAGCGCCTGGATGGGTGAGGGGCGCTCGTAGCCGAGGGTTTCGATGGCGGCCAGGAGGGGCTCGGAAAGGCCGAGCTCGGTAAAAGGAACAGTTTCCATGAACAAATGAGTGAGATTCCGGCTTCAAACGGGCGGCTTTGCCCTCCGGGACGGCAAGGCAAACGCTGTTTTCAAGAGGATGACAAGCACGGATGTGCTGCGGAGAGGAGATTGTCAACCGGTCCGAAGTCTGCACAATCGGCCTGTGAGCACCCAAATGAGCCAGAAACGGATGATGAACATCTCCTTGGCCGTTGCGGTGGTTCTGCTCACCGCCAAGGTCGTGGCAGCCGCTCTGACCGGTTCGTCGGCGATCTACTCGGATGCGGCGGAATCGATCGTCCACGTGCTCGTCGTCGCTTTCGGCAGCTACGCCCTGAGGGTAGCCCACAAGCCCGCCGACGAATCCCACCACTACGGCCACGACAAGGTCAGCTACCTGTCTGCCGGCTTCGAGGCGGTGATGATCTCCGTGGCCGCCTTCATGATTTTTTACGCCGCGATCCGCCAAATCATCGCCGGAGTGGTCATCGAGCATTTGGGGATCGGTATCGTCATTACCGCCGTCGTGGCACTCGTGAATCTCGTCCTTGGCCTGGCGCTGGTGTCCACCGGCAAGCGCCACGGTTCGCCCCTGATCAAGGCCAACGGGCTTCATGTGCTGACCGACGTCTGGTCGAGTGCCGCCGTGCTTGTGGCTCTCTTCCTTTACTGGGCCACCGACTGGGTCTGGTGGGACCCGATCGCGGCGATTCTGGCCGCCTGCAACATCCTGCGGACCGGTTACCGCTTGTTCCGGGAAAGCATGAGCGGCCTGCTCGACGAGGTTGATCCGGTGGTCGAGCTGGAGATCCGTCAACTGCTCGACTCGGAGGTCGACCGCCGCGGAATGAGTTACCACAACTTCCGTTACCGCTATTCCGGCATGACTCACTGGGTTGAATTGCACCTGGTGGTCGATGACGGACAAAGCGTCATCGATGCCCACCATGAGGCGACCGAGATCGAATCGCTCATCGCGGCGAGGTTGCATCCTTCCGGGCGGGTGATCACCCACCTCGAACCCAGGTCGGCCGAGCATCAGGCGGAACACTGGGAGCTGCCGTGAACGGCCGGCCTCAGCTTCCGATTTCGGTGCGGCCGGAAAGAGCAGCGCCTTCTTCCATCGAGAAGACCTTGGACTTGATGTCGCCGGTGATCTTCGACTTGTCCTTGAGCTCGCAGCGCTGCGAGGTGATCTTGCCTTCGACCTTGCCGTAGACTTTCACTTCGCCGGCGGTGACATCGCCCTTGATCACGGCGTTTTCGCCGATCGTCACGCGACCTTTCTCGGAGGTGATTTCGCCCTCGACTTTGCCATCGATGATCATGTCGTTGGAAAAGCGGATGGAGCCGTTGATCTCGATTCCGCTGGAAAGAACGTTGGTTGGATTGGCCATGGCGACGGAGAGTGACCAATCGTCGGGGATCTTGGCAATCGCAAAGATCGCTGCCGCGGCTTGATTTTGACGGCTGCTTGCCTTTTGCTGGCCGCCTCATGTGCAATCCCGTCTGCCCGATCTGTGACATGGACGAGGTCCTGACCCTTCCCGGCCACTATGAATGTGTGACCTGCGGACACGAGTGGGCGATTCCCGGGGAGGAGGAGGCAGGGGCCGGACCCCGGGTGGTCAAGGACGCCCACGGCAATGTTCTGGCGGACGGCGACATTGTGGCGATGGTCAAGGACCTGAAGCTGAAAGGTTCCTCAACCGTCCTCAAAATCGGGACCAAGTCGAGGCCGATCCGCCTGGTCGAGGGGGACCACGAAATCGACTGCCGGATGGACGGAATGGCGATCGCCCTCAAGGCCTGCTATGTAAAAAAGGTGCAGGATTCCGCCTGAAAGCCCCTTTACATTCGGCTTACCTCGTCCATCTTTTCCCCTGTTATGAAACCTTTATTCGCAGTTGCCCTTCTTCCTCTGGTTTTCGCTTCCTGCATCCCCCAGGAGCTCACCGGTGACACCTACTCCCGCCACGAGGCGGGACAAACCCAGACCGTCAGGACCGGCACGGTGACCGCCGTTCGCTATGTGAAGCTTCAAGGTGGTGAATCCAACGCCGGATCCCTCATTGGTGCGGTGGCGGGTGGCATTGCCGGCAATCAGGTCGGTGGTGGCAGTGGCAGAACCCTCGCCACCCTCGCGGGTGCGGGTGTCGGCGCCCTCGCCGGATCCGCCACCGAGCAAAACATGATGAACCGCCAGGGGGTCGAACTCACGATCCGCATGAGCAATGGCGAAATCCTCGCCATCACGCAGGAGCACTCGAAGCGCGAGACCTTTAACGTCGGCGATCGGGTTCGCGTGATCTACGGCAGCGGCCGTACCCGCGTGAGCCACTGAGGGCTTCGTGCCACCGGCACCACAACGTCACATCCAATCCGCCTTGTCACGACAGGGCGGATTGTTCTGTTTCGGACATGAAAATCATCTCCCGATTGGTGACGATCGTCTGCGTGGCCATATTGCCGGCGCAGGGACAGTCATCTTCACTAGCGGATGTTGGCGAGCTCTATCAGGGAAAGGAATACCGGAACGCATTCTCGAATCCGGCTGACGACCCTTCGTTGCCCCGGGTTCTTCTGATCGGCGACTCGATTTCGATCGGCTACACCGTGGACGTGCGAAAACTGCTGGCGGGCAAGGCGAATGTCCACCGCATCCCGGTCAACGGCCAGAATGCCGCTTTCGGTGTTGAGCGGCTTCCGCAGTGGCTGGGCAAGGGCGAGTGGGATGTGATCCATTTCAATTGGGGGCTTTGGGACCTCTGTTACCGCCATCCGGAATCCAAGGCCCAGGGCCACCGCGACAAGCTCAGGGGCAAGGTCATGGCGAATCCCGAAGAATACAGGCAGGCCCTCGAACAGGCAGTAGGAATTCTCAAGCAGAGCGGGGCGGTCCTGATCTGGTGCAACACCACGCCGGTTCCCGACGGGGAGGAAGGCCGCAAGTCCGGCGACGACCTCATTTACAACGGCGTGGCGAAGCAGGTCATGGACCGCCACGGCATCCGGATCAACGACCTCCACGCGCATGCCCTGAAACGGCTTCCGGAGATCCAGCTCAAGCCGGGTGATGTGCACTTCAACCCCGCCGGTTCCGCCTACCTCGCCGAACAGGTCGCCCGCAGCATCCTCGAAGCGCTGCCGCAGGTACGGAATCCATGACCGCAAGGTGCCTTGGTCCGGCAGTCGGCGGGCCGAAATCACTAAAGCGTTGCCCGGGTCACTTTCCGGCGGCAATGTCCTGCACATGATCGAAGTGGTTTGTGCCGTCATCACGGATCCGCAAAAGGGTGTGCTCGCCTGCCAGCGGCCGTCGGGGAAACATCTTGCGGGGCGTTGGGAATTTCCCGGTGGCAAGGTCGAAGAGAAGGAGTCGCCGATTCTTGCGCTGATCCGCGAAATCCGCGAGGAGCTCGAAGTGGAGATTTCGGTGCTGGGGGAGCTTGATCCCGTGGACTGGCAGTACCCGGACCTTGCGATCCGGCTCAGGCCTTACCGCTGCCGGATCGAGTCGGGTGAATTGCACCCCCACGATCACGAACAATTCCGCTGGTGCCAGCCCGAGGAGCTGCTTGCGCTCGATTGGGCGGATGCCGACCGGCCGATTGTCGAGCAGGTGGCGGGCAGGGGTGTTGCTTGATGCTTATCGGTGATTCGCATTACGCGTGATGAAGATGATCCCAAATGCCCCGGCTCTCACGACCCTTTCTAGCAGAAGACTTGTACAATTATCATGGGTAGGTTCATTTT
>CBFGOB010000046.1:0-12260 GCA_965650215.1 uncultured bacterium
ATAGAGGAAGATGTGCTTGAGCGCAAGGGTGGAAGAGCCCGGAGAACCGGTCTCCACCCTTTTCTCAATCCGCCGGCCCATGTAGTCGTATTTGAAGCTCAGGCGCATCCACGGATGGCCTGCCGTCAGGGCGTTGGCGGCGGTTTCCATCTTGATCAGGCGATTTTCACCGTCCCAAGTATAGTTCCAGCGTCCGTCGTAGGTGAGGTTGCCGTCTCCATCGTAAGTGGGGCTGGCACTGGAAGGTGGGATCCACAGTTTGCCCCCACCAATGCGGGTTGGGGTGCCGCTGACCTCTTGCTCCACTTTCAAATCCTCCCATGCGCCGTTGGCAGCGGAATTGAGGACTTCCGCACGCCAGCGGTTGCCTTGAACCGTCGTGCTACCCACTTGGCTCAGGGGGCTGCCTGCGATGTTGGAGCTGGCCTCAATCGGCTCGGTGCTATCGGAATAACCGACAATCTGCACGTGGCCAGGGTGGGTGATGGTGCTGTATTGGTTGGTGCTGTTGGCCGTGTAGCCGATGGTCCGCAGGGCGGCACCGGACTCGTCGCCACCGAATTTGGCGGTGATGCGATTGCCAATGTCGTCATAGGCGTATTCATACTGCTGACCGGCGAGCAGGTCGCCTGAAGCGCTTTCCCGTTTCTTGCCACTGGTGACTTCATCGCGGTTGTTGTAGCCGAATTCCCAGCGGGTGCCGTCTTCGCGGGTCAGGCGGGTGCGTCGCCCCTTGGAGTCGATGGCGTAGCCGGCGTTTACCAGCACGGCGCCGCTTGCCGCCGCTCCACCCCGGCTGGTGACACCCAAAACCTGGCCACCAAGATCCCGGTGGGTGCGTTGGGTGAAGAGACTGGAGCTGTTTTTCTGGTGGGCAACGGAGCCCACCCAATCGGTGTTTGCCGTGTAGCTGTAGCTGGTGGTGTGTGCCCCTTGAGAAGCACTGGAGAGACGGCCCGTGGCAGACTCGTAGGTGTAGGAATTGGCAACCAAGGTGTTGGAGCCATGAAGAAGCGCTACGGAGTCGCGCAGTCCATGGCCTCCGGTGCCGTAGGCGTTGTCAATCGTGTAGCCACTGAGCACGCCGGTTCCGGTAATGGCGTCTTGCTCCATCTGGCCATCTGCCGTGTAGGTGATGGCGTGGCTGCCCGCAGCATCGGTGACTGCGGTGAGTCGCCCAGCGCGGTTGGAGCATTGAGCCACATGTCCGTTCATGAAATCATGAACCACTGGCCCCATTGACCTCTCACTCCTGCCTCATTTCCCATCTGCGTCCATCTGCGGTTCATTTCCTCGGTCGCAAGGACATCACCCTCCGGAGCAGCCACATCGGGATTGCGGAGATCACCCACGCGGCCAAGGTCGTTTTCAGTGCCGGATAGACGCGGGCCCGCTTCGCGCTGAGGGCCGCCAGCGCTTCCGCCACCACCTGCTGTTTGGGCACATAGAACGATTCCCGCCCCGGCACCTTGCGCTCGCCCTCACCGCGCTGGGCGACCGCGCCAAAGCCGGTATGCACCGGCCCCGGACACAAGGCCAGCACCGCTATCCCCCGCTCCTCAAGCTCGATGCGCAGGGCTTCGGAAAAACTCGAGACGTAGGCCTTGGTCGCCGCATACACCGCGAAGTCCGGGATCGGCAGCGTGCTGGCCAGCGAGCTCACCTGGA
Organism: uncultured bacterium; assembly: GCA_965650215.1. Lineage (GTDB taxonomy): Bacteria > Verrucomicrobiota > Verrucomicrobiia > Verrucomicrobiales > Akkermansiaceae > Luteolibacter. Next base: position 1,669 of record CBFGOB010000046.1, read on the forward strand.
TCACCGCGCCCCGGCCTTTTTTGAGCATGCCACCCAGCAGGGCATGCGTGAGATGCGTCAGGGCCTCGACATTCACCCGCAGCATCGTCTCAAGCTTCGGCCACTCGGCCGAGGCGAAGTCCCCATAATCGCCGAGGCCCGCGTTGTTGATCAACAGATCCGGCACCCAGCCGCGCTCGGACAAGGTCCGGATCAGGCGCTCGCGCTCTCCGGCTTGGGCCAGATCCGCCGCCACCACCGACACCGAGAGCTGCGGGTGTTTGGACGCCATCCGTCCTGCCAGCTCTTCCAGAAGGTCCTCGCGCCGCGCGACCAGAATCAAATGCCTCACCCGTGGCGCGAGTTGGTTCGCGAATTCCTCGCCCAAGCCCGACGAAGCCCCGGTGATCAAGGCGCAGGCATCACGAAATGGATCTGTCATGAAGCCTGCCTACACCAACAAACCCCGGCCCGCCACCAACGATTTGAGTCCAACATGTAGCGGCGGTCTATGACCGTCGGAGTTTGCGCCACAGGCGCACCCGTCACGCTCGCGAGACGGGATCCCGCCTTTGGCGGGGCTGCCTTTAGCAGCCAGTTCCCGACGGTCATAGACCGCCGCTACATTTCGCATATTGCTGCCCTCGCCGATCCAATCCTCTCTTGCTTCCTTCCCCGGCACAGGCAAACCTCGTTCCATGAGCCAAGACGTCGTTTCCCTGCTTCAACAGCTGGTTCAAATCCCGTCCGTGAATCCGGACAACGTGCCGGGCACACCACATACCGGTGAGGAAACCCTCGCGGTGTTTCTTTCCGGCTGGCTGGAATCGATCGGCGCCAGCGTCACGCTCGAGGAAGTCAAACCCGGGCGCCCCAATCTCATCGCCCGCTTCGCTCCTCTCGACGGACGGCCGCGCATGCTGTTCGGCCCGCACCTCGACACCGTCGGCGTGCTCGGCATGACCATCAACCCCTTCTCGGGCGAAATCCGCGATGGCAAGGTCTGGGGTCGCGGTGCCTGCGACACCAAGGGACCCATGGCCGCCATGCTCTGGTCACTCCACGAAAACCGTAACAGCCTGGCCGAACTCCCGATCGCCATCGATTTCGTCGCCTTCATGGGCGAGGAATCCGGCCAGTGGGGATCGAAACAATTCGTGCGGCAGTATGGCGGCGACTACAGCTTCGCCATGGTCGGCGAGCCGACCGGCATGGAGATTGTCCACCAGACGAAGGGCTCGACCTGGGCCACCCTGCGCAGCAGCGGCAAGGCCGCCCACAGCTCGATGCCCGAAAACGGCGACAACGCCATCCTCAAACTCACCCGCGCCCTCGACACCCTCGACCGCCACCTGGTGCCGAAACTCGCCAGCTTCACCCACCCCGGACTCGGCCGCTCGACGCTCAACATCGGCGTCATCCGCGGCGGTTCCCGGCCCAACATCGTGCCCGACCGCGCGGAGGCCGAAATCGACATCCGCTTCACCCCCTCGCTGCTCGAACACGGCGGCGCGCTGCGTCTGTTAGCCGATGCGATCGCGGATCACGAACTCCCGATCGAAATCGTCAACCCCCACGAGAACCCGCCGATGGAAACCCCTGCGGAGCACCCCGGGATCCAGCGTCTGCTCCAAACCGGCAAGGGTACACGCCTTGCAAGCGCCCCATGGTTCTCCGATGCCGCCCACCTCTCGCGCGGCGGCGTCCCCAGCATCTGCATCGGCCCCGGCAGCATCCACCAAGCCCACACGGTCGATGAATTCATCTCGATCGACGCCCTCCGTGACGGCGCCGGTTTCTTCACGGAATTCGTCGCCAAGCTCGCGCACTCTTGAGCGCGCTGGCTTCAAGATTGGAAATGGAGGATTGAAGACGGTCGTTTGGTCAAAACGACCCTACCGTGATCCTGCATCCACCCTTCGAAAATCAATATTCAGTGCCCAGCTGCTCCGAAATCCTGCGGTTTCATCTCGACGATCCGCAATGGCAGGCGCACCAGCAGCTCGCCATCGCAGCCGATATCGATCGAATACAAGCCCACACGCGGGAAACGCAGTCCCTGGAGGTTCATCACGATGTTGCGTGTCAGGAAGGGGACATTGTCCGGCAGCTTCACATCAAACTCCGGCTCGATCGGCATGTTGTTCGGATCCAGGGCCTCGCCGTCCTCGTTGATGATCGTGATCGAAAGCTTGTGGTGACCGACGTCCTCCGGCGTGAAGCATACCCGCATCGCCAACGAGCAGGAAGGATGCACGACCGGCAGCGAACGCGCTGCGAGGGTGTCGAAGGTTCCATTGACCATCAACTTGCCGTTGTAGTCCGCCGCAAAGTCGCAAAGGGTCGCAATGTGAAAATCCATGAAGGTAAGGGGTGAGGGAGTCCGCGCCCGAGGCGCCCCCACAAGCTGCCGCCCATTCGGGCTCCTGCCAACCCGAAATGCCTCCAAATCCATCGGACGCGATTGGCTCGACCCGCGTGGCGGCGATCACCGCCTACGTCTTCTCCTCCCCGCGCGGCCACGCGAAGTCATCCCGAACTTCCTGTGGCCAAAAATCCCGAGCTCTCCCACAGGACTCAAGCTCACAACGCGCAGGGGCATGCCGCTCCAACCTGAGCACCGCATCACCCAGCCCAAGTTCCGCATATTCAACCATTTCGGCCAATATCCCCAAGTTGTTCACATCGGTTCCACGGCGCGTGGAACAAAATCCCGCCATGAACGGAAGTCATCGCAAGCCCATCCGCCATTCGGGGCTCCAAAACGGTTATTCACCATTGTTCACATGTGAACAACTTGGGAATAGCGGTGGATGAAAGCCACAAGCTTCTGATGACCAATCAGGCCGCTCTCCAACTTCCGCTTCAAATTATTTGCTCAAACACCTTGCGCAATCCCAGCACCGGAAATCGACAGCGTCCCACATGCGGCCTCAACAGGCCGACTTCATGCTGATTTTGGATCCAAGATTCCACCTATTGCTGTGCAGCCGCCACTTTTCCGCAACTTGTTCACAATCGGGTGCCTGAACCTGAACATCCGCCATTCAAGCATCGGGCAGCGCCCGCTTTTCCAAGGTCATGATGCATTCGAGGTGGCGCGTATGCGGAAACAAATCGAAGGGTTGGACATCCACCAGGGCATAGCCGGCGGCATCGAGATGCTTCAAATCCCGCACCTGGGTCGCCGGATTGCAGGAAACATAGACCACGCGCCTGGGCCCGAAACGAATCAGCTGGTCCAGAAACTCGGGGGTGCTGCCCTTCCGTGGAGGGTCGATCACCACCGCCGTCTCCGCGGCAGGGAACGCAATCTCGTCGAAAATGTGTTCGGCCGAAGCGGTCAGGAAGCTCACATTCCCGATCCCGTTGGCCGCCGCATTCTTGCGTGCCCATTCGCAGGAGGTTTCGGACACCTCGACGCCGGCCACCCGGTCGAAACGCGATGCCAGCGTGAGGGCGAACAAACCGGAACCGCAGTAGGCATCGACCAGATACCTCACCCCATCCACCGCAGCCTGTGCGGCGACATAAGCGGTGAAGGCGGGAAGAATGAAGGGATTGTTCTGGAAAAAATCACCCGCGAGGAATTGGAATTTCAGCTCCCCGACCTGCTCGACCGCCGTCGCCTTGAAATCCGTCTCCACGCGTCCCTGCGTCGCCCGCATCAGGATCGTCGAGCCACGCTTGAAACCCGGACCCTTGCGGCGGATGTCCGCGCGGACCGCCGGCAGCTCGCGGTTGATCTCCTCCATCGCGATGTCGCATTGCGGCACGTCCACAATCCGCGAGCGCAGGCCATTGGCCAAAAAGCCGATCGGCCCGACCTCGCCCTGACGCGGCTTGTCGAAATGCGGCGTGATCTTCGAGCGGTAATGCCAGAGCTGGTCGCTCGACAGGCAGAAGTTCACCGGATGCTCGATCTTCGCCATGTGGCGCATCAGCTCGCCCACTTGGCGCGTTTTCCACTCGAGCTGCTTGGGATAGGCAAGATGTTGATACTGGCAACCGCCGCATTCGCCGAAAAGCGGACAGCGCGGAGCCACCCGATCGGGAGAGGGCTCGAGCACTTCCACCAAATCCGCTTGGGAATGGTTCTTTTCATTGCGAAAGACCCGCGCCCGCACCCGCTCGCCCGGCAGGGAAAACGGCACAAACACCACCCAACCGCCGACCCGCCCGACCCCGGCACCGAGATTGGTCAGTGAGTCGATCGTCAACTCGATCTCCTCATGGTAGCCAAAGGGCTCGGCAATGAACTTTTTCGGCGGACGCTTGTGCATGGGTCAGTCCGCAAACCCTGAAGGCCGCACCCGCGGACTGCAAACGCATTTCCACCCGCTGCCACCCGGCTTGCCGGAGGCGCAGGCCAAAATACCGGGCCATCCCGCCGGGAGGGCATCTGGATGCCTGTCGGTCATCGATCCACGCCCTCTCGGCGAGAGGATGCTGCCTTTGCCGCTTCTACGGCGAGAGCCGGTCGATCGCCCAAGATCCGCCCTCGCGACGGTAAAGGAAGCGGTCGTGCAGCCTGGCCGGTCCTCCCTGCCAGAACTCGATCATTTCCGGCACCACCCGGAAGCCCCCCCAGAACGATGGCAGGGGGATCTCGCCATGCTGGAATTTCTCCTTAATTTCGTTGAGCTTCTGCATCAGGAATTTGCGCGAGGTGATGACTTCGCTCTGGTTCGAGACCCAGGCCCCCAGCTGCGAGTCGCGCGGACGCGAACTGAAGTATTTCAAGGACTCCGCCGTGCTGATCCTTTCCGCGCGGCCTTGGATGATCACCTGACGCTCGAGCGGAATCCACGGCAAAAGCAGGGAAACCTTGGGATTCTCCCCGATCTGCTTCGCCTTGCGGCTGCTGTAATTGGTGAAGAACACAAAGCCATTGGCATCGAAGTACTTGAGCAGAACCGTCCGCTGGTAGGGCATGCCCGTGGCATCGACGGTCGCGAGGGTCATCGCGTTCGGTTCGTGAAGCTGCAGCTCGATCGCCTGCTGGAACCATTGCTCGAACTGCCTCACGGGATCGCTGTGCAAATCTTCACGGTGCATGCCGCGGTCGGAATATTCTTTGCGGAACTCGGCCAAATCCATGAACCCTCATAGACCCGCCACGCTGCCCGCGCAAGGGCGCTTGTCGGAAAGCGGGAGGGCAGAGGAAGAGCGTTTCGGAATTTCGAAAGCCGGAGTTTCGGCCGGAGGAAAAAGGCAAGCGCGATGCGCTGATTCTTTCGCTCAAACTTCGGCTTCCGCATCCCGCTTACCGCTCAAGCCACTGATCCTGGAATTCCTGCCAACTCCGCGCGGCTTCCTCCTGGTTGCCGACGCGCGCCCAGAGCCTGGCCTCGTGATAGGCGCTTCCGGCCATGGGCAGGCGACGGTTGGCGGGAGAGCGGTGGATCAACAGCGGATCCCGATCGGGCGGACAGGCCTCCTGGAGGTCCTTGATGAACTTGAGCAGGTAGGGGCCGATGAACCACGGCACCCCGTCCTCGCCCTTGTTGCGGTAATCGCGCGGCGCCATGTATTCAATGACCGGACGGTCGTCGGTATTGACCGGATAAGCGGCGAAGCGCTCTCTAACGGCTCCGAGGTTGCCCGCGTAATACAACAGGACCGTCTGCGGATTGAGGGTTCCGGCAATGTCGTCGGGACCAGCGCCGGAGACAAAGTCGCGGCGGATCCGCGAGTCGTCGATGTCACAGGCGGGAAGCGGATCACCACCGGCATGGCCGACCAAAGCGACCACTTCATCGAATGGCGCGAAGTCGCAGCGCCAGATCGATACCTGATCGAAAACTTCCAGCATCGTCCGGGCGATGACATGGAAATCGAAATCCGTGAGCTGATAGGCCGGCAACCACTGGAAGAAATGCCCGCCCGGGTTGAGCCGGCGTTTGACGCATTCGAAATGCTCGCGGGAATAAAGGCTCCCGGCACCGCGGTGGAAGGGAATGAAGAGGTCGGAATTGACCAGATCGTAGGATTCACCGGAAGCCATCAGGTGGTGCCGCCCGTCTTCGTTGAGAACGGTGGAGCGTGGATCGGTGAAAAGCCCGCGGGTCAGGTCCTCGCCATCGACATCCGTCATGAATTCCCTCGAGGCGGTGATCACATGGGGTGACAACTCGCAGGTGACCACCCGTTCGACCGAGGGAAAGCGGTCGGAGAGGGCCGCGCCGGCCGTGATGCCCGTGCCCATACCGAGGAAAAACACCGACTTCGTGTCCGGCTTGAGCATCAGCGGAATCTCAGCCTGCATCGTCAGACGGACGCGGCCCTTGGTGGCTCCGAGACCGTAGTCGGAATTGATCTTCACCGCCAACCCCTCGTTGCCCCGCACCACCGAAACCGTGCAGTCGCTTCCCTCCCAGGCCTTGATCATGACCTCGTCGCTCCTGGCTGCGAGCACACCCGTGGGCGGAAGCTTGCCGGGATCCAGCATGGTGAACAGCAGCAGCAAGCCGAGCGCACTGGGAACCTTGAGCGCCATGCCGGCAAGACCGCGCGTCGAAGGCAGCACCAGCGCCATGACGAAATAGACGGCACCGATGATCTGCATCGTGCGCCACATGCCGAAGCTTTCGAGGAAGACAAATGCGCAAGCCAGCGAACCGAGGATGGCACCTACGGTATTGATCGTTGCCAGGCGGCCAAGGGTCCTGCCGGGCACCAGGGCCTCGCGTTCCTCGGTTTTCATCAGGTAGGGAAACACCGCGCCAAGGATCAGCGCCGGTGGACCGATGGCCAGGGCGCAGGTCTTGAACACGAAACCCATGAACTCCGCCCACTCGGCCTTGACCGCCTGGTAGCGGAAGGAATCCGTCAGCTGCATGAACACCGTGGGTGTGAGGGCGATCGCCATCCCACCGAGGCCGAGCAAGAGCGGCAGCACCCGGTCGGGCCGGGCCTTGGTGCGGGCAAGGACGGAGCTGATCAGCGAACCGCCTGCCAGACAGGACAGCACCACCACCAGGATCGCCGCAAAGGTGTAGACCGAATTCTCCAGCACCAGCGCAAGCATCCGCGTCCAGACGACCTCGAGGGCAAGCACCCCGAAGCCCGAGAGGAAACAGATCGCCGTCAGCGCGGCGCGATCCTTCGCCCGACGGGGATCAGCGGTCGCCTTGTCGACAGGTGCTGGTCCTGCCTCAGCTCCCTCCCCCGTCCGCGCAGCCGATGGCGGCCGGGATCCAAGCCAGGCCAACGCGGCCACGACCAGCGTGATGCCGACGGCGATCAGGCAGGTCCCGCGGAAGCCGAACCACACCGGCATGAAAAACCCGGCCATCAGTGCGCCCAGCGTCGCGCCCAGCGTGTTGATGGCATAGAGCAGGGCGGAAGCCGAGCCGAAGCGTGAGGGCTGGCGGATCGCATGCTGGCCGATCACCGGAATCGTCCCGCCCATGCAGAACGCCGGAGGAAAAATCAGCAGGAGGGCCAGCAGGAATTTGACCAGCAGCAACCAGGCTTCGGAGTGCACGCTCTGATAGACCGCGGGGTAAAGCGCATGATAGCCCTTCATCACTCCGAAATAAAGCAGGGCGGTGAGCGCAATGCCCGACTCCAGTCCGGCATAGATGCGCAACGGCTTGCTGCTGCGGGTGGAGCGCCTTCCCCAGAACCAGCTGCCCGCCGCAAGCCCGGCAAAGAAGGCGGCCAGGGTCACTCCGGCGGCATGCGAGGTGTTGCCGAACAACAGCCCGAGCTGCTTCATCCACAGCACCTGATAGACCAAGGCACAAAACCCGGAGAGGAACACAAGAAGGTAAACGGTCATGAGGGGCTTGTGCGGCTTCGCCGCTACCGCACGCTAGATGCCGGACCTGGAAAATCAACGTTTCAACCAGTCCAAGGGCAACCCGGCGCGGGGCCGGTGGCATCAACGGCCGAGGAAGGCGGCCGTGTTCGCGCGGGTCAAGGCCGACAAGTCCCCGAGGTTCATGCCCAGCGCCTCAGCAAGCCCGGCGGCGATCGCCGGCAGGTTTGCCGGGTGATTCAAGCCGTCGTGCAGGCGATGGGTCACCCAGACGTCGGGCGGGGCCATGTCGGGCGCATCCGTCTCCAGCAGGATCCGCTCGCGCGGCAGTTGGCGGAACACCTCGAGCACCTTCGCCTTGCGTGGCTGCAAAAAATAACCGGAGAAGGAAAAATACGCCCCGAACGGAATCAGGCGCCTCGCAACCTCGACCGAGCCGGAGAAGGAATGCAGGAGAATGCGCGCTGGTGGCGGTGCTTGCGCAAAGGCTTCAAACAGATCCTCCCAGGCTTTCAGGCAGTGAATCGTCACCGGCCGCTCCATCTCGCGAGCCAGGCGCAGCTGGTCTTCGAAAACGCCGCGCTGGATGGCGAGATCGGGCGACCCGACCCATCGGTCGAGTCCGATTTCACCCACCGAGGCTTCAGGAAACGCGAGCAGCAGCGCCTCCAAACGTTCGAGCCAGCCAGCCTTGACCTGGCCTGCCTTCCACGGATGCACGCCAAATGCAGGCAGAATGCGGTCCGGATGGCTGCGGGCCAGCGTGGCGACCTGCAGCCAATCCTCTTCGCCGGTCGCATTGACCACCGCATGCGAGACCCCGGCCCGACGCATGTCGGCCAACACCGGCTCGACACCGCCCAGGCGGGGATCCTGAAGGTGGTTGTGGGCATCGATCCAGGCTTCCATCACCAAAGCATAACCGAAGGATCCGCACGCGCAGCTTCAATTCGTCGGCACCGCCCGGGACAGGGTGGCCATCCAGGTAAGGTCATTTTGTCAAAATGACCCTGCCACGCCGATTGCTCTGGGGCGAGCTGAAGCTCGCGGTCCATGCCCACCCGCCTCAGCGCAAGCCCTTCGGCTTCGACTTTTTGGGGCTGTCGAAGACGAGGTCGGTGATCGAGAGGCGGCGCTCGGTCTTCGGGTCGTAGGTCGCCACCTGCATCTTGCGCAGGGTCCAGGTCTTGTCATCGACCTTCATGACGTCCTCAACCTGGAATTCCTTCACCAAAGCACCGTCCTTCTGGTGGCCGCGAATCCGCATGAAGGCACCGTATTTCACATGCACCCAGATGCGCACGACCTCATAGCGGCCGGCCACCCCCTCAGGCTTGTGGACACGGATCTTGTAACAGGGCTGCCCCCCCACATCCTCCTGTCCCTCATACTTCGGGTCCGGCCAATAGAAGAAACGCAGCGCGAGGTCCTCGTAGGTCAGGTCGCTGCCAGCGATCGGGCTGACCATCTTCTCGGGATCAAATGCCTGGGTCTTGCCATTGACGATTTCAAAGAGCTGGAACTTCTCATCGCCGACCCGCATGTGAAAGATCCTCCAGCTCTTGCGGTCCTCCGAAAACTGGAACTGGATGTCCTCGCCTTTCAAAAACAAGGTCACAGGAACCTTTTTGCGCCCTTGGCTGAGGTTGCCGCTCAGGCCTTCGTCGAGCTTCACCAGGGTTGCCGATAGACGCGCCCCCTCGAGAATCGCCCGAGGGTCGGGATCCTGTGCCCGCACCTCGAGCCCCAGAACCAGGAGGGCGATGACGACGATTGATTTGAAATTCATGGAGATAAAATGACGCATTCCGGCAATTGGACAAGCGTGACGGCGATTTCCTTCAAAAATTAGAGGCCAGGGGATGTTCTTTTTTTAAATCCTGCTTGATGAACGAAGGCGGTCCGAATTGGATTCATCCGGTCTACGTTCCCCCAAAACCCCATGAGTCTCCGCAAGCAGCTAAACGACATCCTGCCTCAGCTTTTGCCTGGGAACCCTTCGGACGCCATCAAGGGCACCGAACTGATCCGCCTCACCCGCCTGCAACTCAACGGCAACTACTCGGATGCCTCGCTGCGCTATCATTTTTCGATCATGTCCTGCGACCCGGCCTCGCCGATCGCCAAGGTGGAAAAAGGCCAGGGCTACTACCGCCGCAGCGCCCCACTGCCCGCCCTCTCCGGCGCCCAGGAGCTGATCGCCCTCACCCAGGGCCGCCTTGAGGACCTGACCACGGTCGACCAGGACCTGGTGGACAACACGATGCTGCGCATCCGCAAGTTCCGCGCCGTGGTCACCCGCTACTACGAAATCAACGGCCGCTTCCCCTTTGCATTCCGCGAGGTCTTCGCCAAGCACTCGCCGATCGGCAATCTGTGGAAATACCCGGAAATGGTCATGGTCGATTGGGAAACCGGTGGTTCTCCGGACGAGGAGATGTCGCTCGACAGCGCGATGCTCGATCTCAAGCAACGGCTCGGCATCACACCCTTCCGCCTGAGCTCCGCGCGCCTCCGCATCCAACCCTCGCTCGAAACCTATCGCGAGGATTTCCACCAGACGCTTGCCGTTTCCTCCTGGGCCCAGGGAGGCGAACTGATTTATGCCGCGCCGATCGAGGACGAAGCCCTGGCGGACGGACTGCGGCGCCTGAGCGCCACCTTCGGTGTCGGGGTCGTGTCGTTCGGTCTCACCCCCGAAGCCCTCGACGACCTCCCGCGACCGGCAAACATCCTCAACGCCCATCCGCGCGAAACCGAAGCGATCATGGCCAAGCTCGATCTCAACCGGATCGCCACTCCGCGCTACCGCACCCACCTCGACTGGCTCGAACTTGCCTCGCTGCGC
>CBFGOB010000047.1:0-12082 GCA_965650215.1 uncultured bacterium
GCCACAACTGTCCCGGTTTCACACCTCTCAGACTCAAAAGGGTTTTGGTCACTCGGGAGAGGATGGCTTGTCTGTCCTTTGATCATGATGCTCTCTCACGCCCCTTGCAGGAGTAGCGCCAGGCATTTCTTGGATAGCTTTCAGATCTTTCTCACTGAGATATTCTCTGTATGTATATTTCCCCCTTTTATTATCGGGCCATTCGACTTTCTCTACGCAACCCTCGGCACTAACTGAACGCTCACTCTGCTTATAGGTGATGCAGCCTGATAAAGCCGCAACAAGAACAAGATACATATAAAATTGACTCATGGTATTATCCTCAAATGTTTAGGGATTAATGCCCGATATGCTAAATTCAAAAGGCTGCCTACCATCGGGCAGCGTGATTCTCGATGCTGAAATACTCCACTCCAACGAGAACAAAGTCTTTTGACTATCTACACATTTCAAATCTGTGCGAAACTTAACCAGAACAGATTGATTGTGCGCCCGCACCACATTCGGATAAAGAATATAAGGACTATCTCTCAATGCGGGCACTCTAGATCCTAGAGTGTTAAAATCATGATAGGGAGCTTGCTGCGCAGTGTTAGGTTCATTGTCAAAAGTAACAGTCTGGCTCCAATAATATATTCCATTAGGACAACAACATGATTGCTTGCCTTTGAATGTATATTTGACCGTAGCCTGAGCGCCTCTAATTAATCTTCCGCCATGGGCAATATTACCTGATTGGATCTTGAATTCCTCGATATCAACCGTTCCTGCTTTTTCCTTCTCCGGTTTGGAACAAAAAACATTGAATTTGTCATTTAGATCAAACATCCCCAACACATCAACTCTTCCAACCCCATCATTCTCCACAAACCCATACAGGTTAATTCCGCCTTCCTCTTCAATCGGATCTCTTGATGGCCAGCGCCCGGTGTTGGGGTCATAGTAACGGTACCCGTATAAAGTGACTCTCATGGAAAATCCCCGGATTTCCGGGTATTTTGGGCTCGATTCGGAGTCGATTTTTCGCCCGGCGTGTCCACTTCTTAACTCCCGGGGTTCGATTTCAAGCTCGTGTTGGGGCGTCCCTTCGCTGGTTCTCTCTTCACTCAGCTCGCCACCATTACACGCCATCCCAAGGGGCGGCGTTCCCATTTCGCAGGCTTCATGCGCGATCACCATGGCGGTCTCCGTTTCTACCGCTTCGTCCCCAACCCGTGAAGTCAATTCTGTCAGATCGTCCGGGGTCCTTTTATCTAGCGATCGTTCTTCTCTATCCGCCCCACATGAAGCGCTGGGGGGCGCAGGGCGCGGATCCTCGGACCCGTCCGGTCCTCCATTTCCATCTTCTCCATCGTCTGCATCCGGCTCGTCACCGCTTTCCCTGTCCTTATCCAAGCCCCTCTGCGGCAAGGGCCCGTAGTGGTCATGGCCCTCGCGGATCCGCCCGTGCGGGTGGCAGCGGGCATGCACTTCCCTCAGGTCCTCGATATGCACATGGGTGTAAATCTGGGTTGTTTCGAGCCGTTCATGGCCGAGCATCTGCTGGACGTAGCGGATGTCCGCCCCGCCCCGGTGCATGTCGGTGGCACAGGTATGGCGGAACAGGTGGCAACTGCCGGGCCGATCGATTCCGCAGCGATTCAGCAGTTTCTTGATCCAATTGCCGGTGTAAGCCTTTGAAAACCTCGTTCCATATCCACTGAGAAAGAGTGCGGTTTCCGCAGGCAGGTAATCAAAGAGCGGGCGGGCTTCCGCCAGATAGCGCGAAAGCCATGTGGTCGCGCGTTCGCCCAAGGGCAGCAAGCGATCCTTGCCGCCCTTGCCCTTGCGGATGGACAGCGTGGCGTGGTGGGCATCGAAATCGCCGAGGTCCAGATTGACTAGTTCGCTGCGACGCAGGCCTGTGGCGTAGAGCAGTTCGAGCATCGTCCGGTCGCGCAGGCCGAAGGGACTAGCGACATTGGGTTTCGCCAAGAGGGCCTGGATTTCCCTTGGGCTGAGGGTTTTGGGTAGTCGGCGGTTTTGTTTGCGGGGGAGATCCAGATCGGCCGCCGGATTGGCGGGGATGATTTCCGAGCGACACATCCAGGCGAAGAGCCGGCGCACACAGCCGATGCGTCCCAGCTGGGTATTGACACCGAGCGCCTGACCGGTGCGTGGGCTGCGGTATTGATGAAGGTGGAGCTGGTAGGACTCGAGATGGCGACGCTGGAAAGAGCCAGGAAGCGGCAAATTGTGGTCATCCGCCCATTCGACAAATCCTTTGAGGGCCCAGCGGTGGGCCTCGATTGAAGAGGGCGAATGGGCGCGGGCCGCCAAATGGGCGAGAAACGCCTCGCACGAGGCGGCCAGTGATGCGGGACGGGGTGTGGGGCGAAGCGTGTCGCGGCGGCCACCTTTTGCGCGGCCCCGCATGCCCTTGAGGTTTCGAATTCCTGATAGTCCGGACATATGTTGTATATTTTGTGTCAATACAGAGTATGGCACAAGCAGGAAGCCTTCGGCCGCTGTGCATATCATGCTTTATTAAGCAAGCCATGCAAAGTGACATTGCTTCCTGATTCTATCAGCACGCTCTAGCAATAAAAATCATCCAGCAATAAAAATTATTTGCATCGCGGCAGACAGTCTGATAGTTCCCCGACTCGTCATGAGCTTTTCGGGTTCATTATTCTTTCCGCCCGTGGCGTTTCGCTTCGGAATTGGATCTATCAAAAGCATCGTTTTGAGCATATTTCTGACTGTGGCAGTCGGCATGGAATGCGCCTTTTCCCAGGATGCCGCAGAAACCATTTCCCTCGCTTCGGCCTTCACCTCAATATTGACCAAAGTGGACGTCAAGCCGGGCCAGACCACGTTGCCCGCCAGTTGGGAGTTCACCAATCGCGGGGACTTCCCGTTAGCCGTCGAGCGCATCGAGAGCTCCTGTGGCTGTTTGGCGGCTCAAGTGGGCGGGCAAGTCGTCGAGCCCGGTGAAACCGGGCGTATCGAGGCAATTTTCCAGCCCGGAGCCTATCGCGGCACCCTGCGCAAGTCGATCCACGTGCGCTTCGTAAATTTCCCCAAGCCCATCGAATTGGTGATGGAAGCCCACATCCCCTCGCCGGTGGAAATTTCGACCAACGAGCTCTGCTGGCACACGGACGAGGATCCCAAAACACAAACCATCGAGATCAAGAGCGGTACCGGCGCACCCTTTATTGTCACTGACCTGCTAGGCGTGAACCCTGAACTCTTTACCATTGCCAAAGAGTCGCGCAACAAGGAGCAGACCAGCTACCGCCTTTCTATCACCCCTCTGGGCAAGCCTGACCCGGGCACCCACATCCTGCAAGTCCGCACCAACAGCCCCGATCCACGCGATCAGGTCTTTGCCGTGTTCCTGCAAGTGCATCCGGCGCATGCGCATCCCGCCCGTCCGCCGAACTCGACAGCCTCGACTCCGTGACCCGCCTGAAGCCAGTCGTCCGTATCCGCTTCGCTCTTGCCCTGGCAAGTGCGCTGATAGTCGTTGGAGGGCTGGTGTGGTGGTTCCAGCACAATGACCAGCACCACCGGTCGGCCGCGGCCGCTCCGGATCCCTTTGCGGCACTCGACCTCGAGGATCCCCAATCCAGCTATCTGGTGGTGCGCCACGCGGTGGAAACCGGTGGCACGCCCCGGACCCGCGAACTGGCGGTGGCTTGGCTGGACCGGCAGGTGCGCCGCCAGTTGCCTCTGAACACTGACCAGGAAAAATGGCTCATCGCCCATCTGCAGTCGAATGGACACGCCTCTTGGGACAGTGAATACCGCTTTCTCTTCTTCAACTCGGCCTTCAACCTCTTCCAGTTGGGCGGCCAGCAAGAGGAGTTCAGCCGGCTGATGGAAAAGCTCGCGGTGGACGCGCCGGAAAAGACGATGCGACTTTATGCGCTGCAGCACATCGCCGTGCAACGTGCCAGCGGTCACTTGTCAGGCCTTCGGGCTGACGAGATTCGTGCCACCCTGAATGCTCTTGCCTCGCAACCGGGCAGTCCGGTGGCTGGCACTGCAATCATCAACCTGATCGGTTGGGATGGACCGGAAACCCGACCTGACCCGCAAGTCATCGCCCTTACCCTGAAGATTGCCGAAGACTCATCTTATGCGGTCGATGTGCGGGTGTCCGCGCTCCACGCCGCCGCTCAGGCTTCCTTGGCTCTGGCCCGCCGTCTTGCCCCTGACACCGCCCAACCCATCCAGTTGCGCAAGGCCGCCATCGCCAACATCGGACGATATGGCAACGAAAGCGATTCGGCTGTGCTGGAAAAACTCACCGCAGAAAACTTCCGCATTGCCCAAGCCGCCGAGCCAGCCCTCCAAACCCTGCGCAAACACCCATCCGGTCCAAAAGTTCAGGAGATAACTCCTTTCTAAGCAGAGAAAATCCCAAGATCCGATTTCGATTATCCAATTATTTTCCCGATCTGCCATGAACCTTCGCAATATCCTCATCGCGCTATCCGCGTTAACCCTTCCAGTCGTTGCCCAACAAGCTGGCCTCACCAAGGAAACCTGGAACAACCTTCCTGCGGGGAAATCCATTTTGATTTTGGAAAAGCAGGGGATTTCGGCACGTGCCGCCGATAGCACCAGTGTGGTGGGCCAAGCACAGATCAGCGGGCTCCCCGCCCAGAGCGGCACCCGCCTGCGCGGCACCTTGACCCCGCTCGTCACCGATACCTATACCTTTTGGGTCAATGGCAACAGCAACGTCGCCTTGTGGATCTCGCAAGACGGCAGCCGTTTCACCAAAGAACGCATCGCATGGAACACCGAACCCACCACGGCAAGCGAGTGGAACAAACACCCGGCCCAGCGTTCCATTCCCATCTTGTTGCAAGCGGGCACAAGTTATCACATCGAAGCCCACGTCATGAGCGGAGCCGCCAATGGCCACTTGGCGATTGCCTGGCAGGGACAAAAGGGCAACTGGGCTCTTGCCAGCAACGGGGCCACCGTCACTCAGTCCGGCACAATGAGGGCCACCTCGCCAGCCAGCCTCGCGATCGATGGCAATACCAATGGGCTCTCCTCTTACTGCAGCTGGACACTCAACCAGCCGAACTCATGGTTGAAAGTGGATTTCGGATCTATCCGTCCCGTGAACCAAATCAATCTTTTCAACAATATCCAATACCTGAACAATCTCTCCAATTTCCGTCTCTCCTTGCTGGACGCCGGTGGCAACACCCTTGTCTCGCAGGATTTCTTCACCGCTTCGGGAAATCCCGGCAACTTCATGTCATGGGAGCTGCCGAGCGTTTACCAGGCCGCAGCGGTGAAAATCCAGTTATTGGGTTACAATCTTGCAAACAATGGGGTTGTCACTATTGCTGAAATCCAGGCCTTTCACAACCCGCCGCCGGCCACCAACTGGGCGCTGGCCACAAACGGATCCAGCGCCGCGCAAACCACCACTTCCGGAAGTGCCGACGCCGCCTTGGCGATCGATGGCAATACGAATGGCAATTTTGAGAACGGTTCAGTGACCCTGACCCAAGACCAGGCAAACTCCGCCTTGGAAATCAATCTCGGCCAGAACCGTCCCGTCAACCGCGTCGTGCTTCACAACCGCAACACCCTCCAAACCCGTCTCTCCAATTTCCGCATGAGCTTGTTGGACGCCTCCAGCCAGGTGATTGCCAGCGAAGACTTTTTCACCGCCAACGGCAATGCCGGAACCGTTCATTACTGGAACCTGGCCAGCACGATGCAAGCCCGCAACATCCGCGTGGAGCTGTTAGGCAACAATCTTGACGGCAACGGCTATCTCTCCTTGGCCGAAGTGCAGGCCTTTGAAATCGACCTTCTCCGTGAATCCCGTGACTTTGAGGTGATCCCTGCCGCTTACTTGAAAAGCGTTGGAGTGGATCCAAGCGACCTCAACGATAATGATCTTTCCGACACTTGGGAAGCCTCCACGGGCCTTGCCACCTCGTCACTTCCCGGAGCCCTGCTCAAATATGGTGATCCGGACAAAGACAACATCAGCAATTACGAGGAACAGCTTTACGGCGGAAATCCATTGCTTTTTGAAGAGTCGGGCAATGGCTTGACCCGCAGCATCTGGACCGAAATCACCAACACGGGAATTTCCGGCATGGTCGGCAACCGGGCACGCTATCTCAGCTATCCCAACCTGGTTGAGCACGCTCCTGGTGTGGATCACAGCGAAGGCCGCGTTTATTACGGTCAGCGCTTCCGTGGAAGTTTCGTCGCTCCCGCTTCAGGCGCCTATCGATTCTGGATTTCAGGCCGGTCCGATGCGCAGCTCTGGATTTCAGACGGCAGCGTCAAAGACCCCACCACGCAAGAATCGCTGACCAATCGTTTCGGAAAAAGACGGATCGCCAGTAGTAGCGGCACCACCCCTTTGCACGATTTCGACTTTAGTGCCCAACAACGCTCCAGCCTGATTTACCTAGATGAAGGGGAAACCTACTACATCGAAGTTCTCCATAAATTTGAGTTTGGAGGTGGCGACCACGTCTCGGTGGCATGGCAGGTTCCAGGTCAGAACCGGGCAGTCATGCCGGCATCAGCCTTCATCGGAATCGATCCGGCCCCCCTCGACCTCGATGATGACAATCTTCCTGATGCCTGGGAAACCTCCAAAAACCTCAGCCCCACCGACAACGGTTTCACCAACGCCGCCAACGGTGAATATGGCGATCCGGATAATGACAATCTCACCAATCTTCAGGAATTCCAATACGGCACCGATCCGAAATCCGCCGACAGCGATGGCGACGGCATTTACGATGGTGACGAGGTCCTGCTTTACCGCAGCAATCCGCGTGTATCCAACAACCTGGCCCCGGTGCTGGTCAGCTTGCCACCGCTCAACCTGTTTTCCAGTGCTACTGGCGATTGGGCCGCCAACTCGAATGGCTCAATCACGGCTCAGGCATATCGAGGCGACATCACCTACACCTTCACGGTGAATCAGCCGGGCGTACACGAAGTGAGCGTGGCGGCAGCAGCCATCGTGCCGGTACCTGCTTACACGACCCTCATCCCGCTGAGCTTGACCCTTGATGGTTCGACCAATGCCTTCGCCAGTCAGACCCTCAGTTGCAAGAATAGCCTCGCCTCCACCATGCGTGCCATCACCCCGTGGTTGAGCGCTGGCACCCACACCATCACAATCAAAAACGAGAACTACGATGCTTCCTGCCGCCTGCGTATCGACGGCGTGACGGTCAAGCGCCTCGGCGGTGCGGATCTCGACGATAACGGCATCCCGGACTGGATTGAAACGATTGCCACCACCGACAACGCGCTTACCCGCGTGCCAAACGAGAGCCGCACCTCACCCGTGTCGATCGAAGGCAAGACGAGCCAACTCTCAAGCAGCGCGCTCACCGTGCTTGCCCCGGGAGTGCAAACACCCGCCCCCCTGAGCTTCACACCATCGATCAACAACACATTTTTTGCCGATGTGCCATTGAGCACTGCGGGAGCTGTCACTCTGGATGCCAGCTTCCAGAACGGCCTCGTCACCGATTCGAAAACGATCAGCTGGATTCCGACCAACTTGTTTGATTCCTTCGCAAGCAACACACTCCATATCCGCGCGGGCGATGCCCTGCGTCTCGATGCCTGGAGTGGACAGGCTGTTGATGGCCAGCCCTTCACGGTAACTTCCAACGGCACGCTGCTGGCCGATGCCAACCAAGTGACTACCCATACTTCGGGCCAACCGTTTGTGGCGACCTTCCCGAACGCCGGGACCTATACGCTGGTTGCCACTCACGGCGGACAACAGGCCGCGGTCACCCTGCAAGTTCACAGCGCCAATTTCGGTCCCTCGCACCTCGTCTTGGCCTATGTCGCGCGCACCTGGATACCAACCAGTCTGGACAGCACGGCCAAAGTGGAAGCCGACGACCGCATCGTCGCCGCCGAAACCACGGCCAATCCGCTGACCGGCCCGCGCACCTTCCTAGTGAAGGCCGAGGCCCCGATCAACCGCTACGTGATCGCGCGTCTTCCTGAGGATGCCGATGGCGCTCCTTCCGCCATCCTCGCCCGCGGCACCGTGCATGCCTATGACATCGCCGATGGTGATGAAACCGGAGATGCCCAGGTGGTCACCCAGTATCCCGACGGCACCTGGCTGATGAGCCACAGCTTTGTGGCCGTGAACCTGCCGCCCGAAATCATGATCCGCATCACCATCAACAACCAAGGCACGATTTTTGTCAACGGCACCACAACCATGGAACTGCGTGCCGAGGACTTCGACGCCAACGGCATCGCCACCCTCTACTTCGAATGGACGGGCACCGGAGCCTTACCAAAACTCTGCCACAGCCGGCAAATCTTCATCGAACCCTGATCCCAACGGCCAGCCGCATCCCAACCGACGACTCTCCAATCCATTCTCCATCCCTTGCCATGAACTCCCTGAAGATGAAGTTTCACGCTCTCGAGCGCACGATGCCCAGCCTGCTGCCAGCTGTCCTGATCGGCGGATTGCTGGTGTTGGTTTCGAATGCGCCGATGGCATTCGCCCAGCAGATCAACACAACTCCCGAGCAGTGCTGCGAATGCGTCAAGCTCGAGATCGTTGAAGTCCCCAGCGTCGACAAGGCGGGTTCTCCGCTGCCCCACTTTGCGTTTGATGAAAACGGACAACGGACGATCAAGATCAAGGTGTTGCGCGAAACATCAGCCTCCTGTGTGGTTCCCTTGAGCCAGTCGCTGACAGGCCAGGTGCTTGCCCGATCCCTTGGCACCAGTGGCAAGACCAAGCCCGAGCAGGCCTTTACCATTCCTGCCAATGCCCTGGAGTCCCAGGAACTCATTTTCAGCTTCGACACTGAAGACGCCACAAGCGGCAATGGAGATCAATGGGAATTCGCGCTCAAGTGCAAGGACGTGGAATGCGGCAAAGAGCCGTTTCTTCTGGGTAGCGGGTGTTCATCCTGTGACCAGGGAGGTGTTTGTCCCGTGGATGTGGAGTCGGGGTGTTTCAGTGTGTCCATCCCGACGCTGCGCTCAAAGGGCGGCATGTCATCGGGAACACTGCATTTCTTCACGCCGGATTTTTCCTTTCCCGGTCGCGCGGGGTTGCGCGCCAATCTGCCTGCCAGCTATGTGGTGACCAAGGACGGCATCGGCATCACCCAGATCAATACCGGCAGTGGCGTCATCGAGGTGGCCGATGTGGCAGGTGGACAGGCCTTTACGGTCACCCACAAGGACGTGGTCGGCAATGCGATCCGGACCACCACCATTGCCATGGTCACCGAAGCAGGCGTGCAGCGGCTCAGGGTGGATTCCACGTTTGATGGCTCCACCACCCGTCAGGAACAAACCCAGCCGACTACCGGCACCTTGGTGCTCGAAAAGGGCCATGTCGAAGCGGGCAGCTTCGAACCGCTGTGGCGCGAGACTTATGTTAAAACCACGGTGTCGGCAGGCATTGAAAAACAGCGCCGCACCATTGAAGAGCGCGCCAGCGCCTCACATGCCTGGGCTATCACTTCCGATGTCGAAACGACCTATGAAAAGCAGGTCCATGATTGGGTGAAAACCAAAGAGATCATTGATCCAAGCGGAGCCGCTCTCACCAGCATCTGGACCTATTATCAACCAGGCGAAACCACCGGACCCGGGGCATCGACCAAGGGCTTTGGCCGTTTGAAGAGCGTGGTGCGCTATGACGGATACGAAGCCCTTTACACCTACGGCCAATACAGCCAATCCGTCACTACGCCTTACGCAGGCAGTGTGGCAGGACAAACGACCATCACCACCTGGGACCCCGGCAGCCAGTCCGAGACGGTCATCACCACTGTTGGCGGGCAGACGCTCAGCAAAACGGTGACTACCCGCACCCCGACTTCTGAATCCCAAACCGTCTACACATCGGCAGGCGGCGCCCTCACGACCGTCACCACCTTCAACCCCTCCGGTCAGGATTTTGGTGGCAAGCCGGTCAAGGTCGTGCATCCCGACCAGACGTTGACGATTTACACCTACACCCGCCAAGCAAGCGGCGGTTATACCACCGAGGTTGACCACGGGGCGGGCTCCGGCAATTCGGTGTCAAAAGGCACCCGCACAACCACCACGACCAACTCCCGTGGCACGGTCATCCTCAGCACCACCCATGCCATCGGAGGAAACGCCGATGAAATGCTTCTGGCCTCCACCGCAGTCACCAGCGTGGACAACCTCGGTCGCGCTCTGACCACCGCTCATTTTGGTCAATCCCCTTCGGCCAACGGTGAAGTGGCCTCGGTAAGTAATCCGGCATGGGTCACGAGCAAGCAATATTCCTGTTGCGGCCTTGCCAGTGAAACCGACATGCATGGCATCACCACCTTCTACGCTTACGACGGACTGCAGCGCCAGGTGAAGTCCAACCGCCTTGGAGTCACCACGGAAACCGTCCGCAACGGACTGACGACCGAAACCCACCGCTACGCGGAACCCGTCAGCAGCTCCTTGAGCCCGGCACTGGCAGGCAACGCCAGCACACTGATTGCAAAGTCTGTCAGAAACGTATCGGGAACACTCCAGGAAGAATGGAGCCCGGATCCCACCAACGCGACCGCCGGTGCTTTGATCAAATCTTCATCTACCCAAGTTCTCTATGTGAACAGGAACCGTTCTGGGGCTTACATTCCACTCTACTTTGGGGAAGGTGTTGGACAACAATCCATCACCACGACTCCTGACAACCACGCTCAAACCACCAACAGTTATTATGACGGCCGCACGGCGAAAACATTCGGCGACTTGTCGCCGGCCATGGAATTCAGCTATGCGGCAAATGCGGCAGGAGAAGTCACCACCCAGTCCTATGTGGATGGCGGCAACTTGCGTGAAACCACCACCAGCCAATCGGACTGGGCTGGCAGGACAACCCGCGTGGATTACATGGATGGATCCTTTGCAACGACCCAATACAACGGTCTTGGGCAAATGGTGAAATCCACTGATCCGGATGGCGTGAGCACACTTTATCTTTACAACACCGAAGGCGAACAAACAACCACCGCCATCGATCTCAATGCCAACGGCACCATCGATTACGGAGTCGATACCGTCAGCTCCACGGAAATCGAACCCGCTATCGTCTCAGGCAAACCCGGCCAGCAATCGATCAACAAAGTCTGGCAACCCGCTCCCAACGACGGCGGCACGGTCGTCTCGACCAGCTTCCGCAGCGCCGATGGCCTCTTTAGTTCCAGCCATTCGATCGGAGTGGCGAATGCGACCACCAATGTCACCGTTCTCAATGGCTCGGGGAATTCCACAACTACCCAGACCAATCCCGACGGCACTTATTCGGTTAGCACCACCACGGCCGGACTCCTCGCCGCTACCACCCATTATGCCAGCAACGGCCAAGCGCTTCAATCCGTTAGCTACGGATACGATGCGTTCAACCGCCCGGTCAGCAACACGCATTCGCGCACGGGAACCAGCACTACCACTTATTTGAGCGACACCGCCGATCTCGTCATCGGCACCACCGATCCCGGCAACCGCAGCACCACGACTGCCTACGACCTGCGCGGGCGCCGGATCAGCGTCGATGCTCCGGACACAGTGGATGCCAATGGCAACGCCCTCACCAACGTCACCACCACCAGCTACAACCCCGACGGCACCGTCGCCGAAACCGCGGGCGATCAAACCTACCGCACGACCCACGGCTATGATTACGCCGACCGTCAGGTGAGCATGACCACCTACGGCACCGAGCAGGCCACCACCACTTGGACCTATAGCGGCACCCGCGGTTTTCTCACCCGCAAGCAATACGCCGATGGCAATGGCACCAACTACACGTACACGGGTGCTGGCCGACTCGCCACGCGCACCTGGGCCCGGGGCAATCATACCCGCTACGATTACGACAATGGCGGCCGCCTCACCCACACCCGCTATTTCCTGACGGAGGCAGCTGACACTGGGACCAATGTCGGCAATGACACCGCCACCCCTGACGTGTCGGCCACCTACGATGCCTTGGGCCGCCAAGTCACCCAATTCAACGGCCTTGCCACCACGAGCTTCAGCTACGACGCCGCCACCC
>CBFGOB010000048.1:0-12073 GCA_965650215.1 uncultured bacterium
GACGTCCCGTCTCTCGACCGCCCTGCTCGTGGCGGCCCGCGAAACTAATGACCCCCACCCCATCCCGTCAACCCATTTCCTGAAAATTTTTCAGAAATTTTTCGGGGTGGATTTTACCCCACGAAAGGCCTCGGACCGCGGGCTCCGGACACCGCTCCGCAAGGGCGGGTGAAGGTCGATGCCGCCCCGGAACTTCGGCGCAGGGAGTGGGCGTGATGACGATCGCCAACAAGGCGGGGCCCTCGCGCCAAATGAAGCGGGGCGACATGGGCCCGAGCGGCGCGCAGGGCCCGGAGGGCGGCATCAAAGGGCGCCGCCTTTGGGAACCCACGCGACGTGCGGCCCCGACATTGGAATCAGTCTCCCGACTTGAGCACCTTGATGAAGGCGTCCTGCGGGATGTTGACCTTGCCGAACATCTTCATCTTCTTTTTCCCCTCCTTCTGCTTCTCGAGCAGCTTGCGTTTGCGGGTGATGTCGCCGCCGTAGCATTTGGCGGTGACGTTCTTGCGCATCGCGGAGATCGATTCGCGGGCGACGATCTTGCCGCCGACAGCCGCCTGGATGGCGACGACGAAAAGGTGCTGCGGGATGACGTCCTTGAGTTTCGTGGCCAGCAGGCGCCCGTAGGATTCCGCCTTGTCGCGGTGGACGATCGTGGAGAAGGCCTCGACCGGATCGCCGGCGATGAGCATGTCCATCTTCACCATCTTGGCCGGGCGGTATCCGGCGTGTTCGTAGTCCATCGACCCGTAGCCGCGGGTCATCGACTTGAGCTTGTCGTTGAAATCGACGAGGATTTCGGAAAGCGGCAGCACGCAGGAGAGCATGACGCGCATGTCGTCGATGGTCTCGGTGTTGGTCACCTCGCCGCGTTTTTCGAGCACCAGCTGCATCATGTCGCCGATGTATTCCCCGGGGACCATGATGTAGACATTGACGATCGGCTCGCGGATTTCCTGGATCGTCTGGGTTTCGGGAAAGAAGGTCGGATTGTCGACGATGACCTCGGAGCCGTCGGTGAGGGTGACCTGATAGATCACGGACGGGTAGGTCGAGATCACGTCCATGTTGAATTCGCGGCGCAGGCGCTCCTGGATGATCTCCATGTGGAGCAGCCCGAGGAATCCGCAGCGGAAGCCGAAGCCGAGCGCGGTCGACGACTCGGACATGTAGGTGAAGGCCGCATCGTTGATCTGCAGCTTGGACATGGCGGTCTTGAGCGCCTCGTAGTCGGAGGACTCCACCGGGTAGATGCCGGAAAACACCATCGGCTGGATCTCCTTGTAGCCGGGCAGGGGTTCCGGGCAGGGATGGGTGTTGTCGGTGAGGGTGTCGCCGATCTTCGCCTCGTCGGCGGACTTCATGTTGGCGATGACGTAGCCCACATCGCCGGCGACGAGCTTGTCGCGTGCGGTCATCTTGGGAGTGAACACGCCGACCTCCTTGACCTCGTAGGTCTTGTTGGTGTGGAACAGTTTGACCCGCTGGCCCTTCCTCACCGTTCCGGAAAACACGCGCACGTAGGAAACGACGCCGCGGTAGGTGTCGTAGATCGAGTCGAAGACCGTGGCGCGCAGGAGCTTGTCCGGGTTTTCCACCGGGGCCGGGACGCGGTGGACGATGGCTTCGAGGATGTCCTCGATGCCGATGCCGTTTTTGGCGGAGGCCGGGATCGCGTCCTCGGCGGGAATGGCCAGGATGTCCTCGAGCTGCTTCTTGCACTTCTCGACGTCGGCCGCAGGCAGGTCGATCTTGTTGAGGACCGGGAGGATGACGAGGTTCTGGGCGTGGGCGAGGTGGAGGTTGGCCACGGTTTGGGCTTCCACGCCCTGGGCGGCGTCGACCATCAGGATCGCCCCCTCGCAGGCGGCGAGCGAGCGCGCCACCTCGTAGGAGAAATCGACGTGGCCGGGGGTGTCTAGCAGGTTGAGTTTGTAGGTCTTGCCGTCCTTCGCCTTGTATTCCATGGCGACCGGGTGGGATTTGATCGTGATCCCTTTTTCGCGCTCCAGATCCATCGCATCGAGCAACTGGGCGCTGGCCTCGCGCTCGGTGACCGTGCTGGTTGCCTCCATCAGGCGGTCCGAAAGCGTGGTTTTCCCATGGTCGATGTGGGCGATGATCGAGAAATTGCGGGTCAGCTCGGTGGACATAAGGGATGCGGAAGGCAGCAGGCGCGGCGAAAGAGAGCAGGAATTTGCCGGGGGATCACTAAAAATCAAGACCGGGGCGCTGAAAGCCCGGAGAGCCCGTGGAATCAGTATTTTTTCCAGGCGCTCGGGAAGAACAGCACCAGCAGGGCGAAAAGCTCCAGACGGCCGAGAATCATCAGCAGGGACAGAAACACCTGGGTGGCCTCGCGCAAATGGGCGAAATTCTCGGTCGGGCCGACCGCGCCGAAGCCCGGGCCGATGTTGGAAATCGCCGCCAACACCGCGCCGCCGCAGGTTTCCATGGAGATCCCCGTGCCGGCCTCGAGGAAGCCGACGATGGCCGTCGAGAAGATGCAGATCATCAGATACATGCACAGGAAGAACATCGTCCGGGAGCGCGCGTCCTCATCGAGGTTGTTGCCATTGACGCTCAGGCGGAACACCAGATTGGGGCGGAAGGCCCGGATGACCTCCTGACGGGCGTATTTGAGGAACACAAGCAGGCGCCCGATCTTGAAGCCACCGGCGGTCGAGCCGGCGCAGCCGCCGATGAACATGAGCAGCGCCAGCAGCACCTTGGCCCAGGACGGCCACAGCTCGTAGTCGACGGTTGCGAAACCGGTGGTGGATACAATCGTGACGACGGTGAACGCGGCATCCCGCAAGGCATCAAGAAAGGACGCGTCGCCATGCCATGCCCGGCCGGCAGCGATCAGGAAGGTGAACGCGATGCAGAGCCCGATGAGGAATTTGGCATCCTCCTCCTGATGGAAGCGCCGCCAGTTCTTGCGCAGGATCACGACAAACAGCAGGAAGTTCATGCTGCAGATCAGCATGAAGAACGTGATCCAGAGCTCGATCAGCCATCCGTTGCCCCAGCCGTAGTAATAACCCACGCTGGCGGTGTGGGGGCTGAAGCCTCCGGTGGAGACGGCTGCCATGGTGTGGCAGACCGCATTGAACCAGGACATGCCCATGCCGCGCAGGCCGATCGCGCAGACGGCGGAGATCAGGAAGTAGATTTTGAGCAGTGACAGCGAGGTGTCGTGGATGCGGGCCATCCCGGCCTCTCCGCTGCGGAACGAGGACTCGTTTTGAAACAGGGACTTGGATCCCAAGCCGAGGTAGGAAAGCACCGCGACAAAGAGCACCAGGATGCCGATGCCGCCGAGCCACTGGGTCACGGAGCGCCAGAGCAGGAGGCCGCGCGGCCAGGACTCGGGTTGGGCGATGACCGAGGAACCGGTGGTGGTGAACCCCGAAGCCGCCTCGAAAAACCCGCCGGCCCAATCCAGCCCCGGTGGACAGAGCATGTAGGGCAGCCCGCCAAAAGCGCTGCAGAGCAGCCAACCCATGCCGACGATGATGACCGCCTCCCGCCGCGGCAGCTTGCCCCTGGGATGCTGGACGCCGGCGAACGCGATCATCGCCAATCCCACACCGCCGGTGATTCCCGCGGCCTGGAACAAGCCGAGAATGGCGGGGGCTTCACCCGGGACGGTATCGAGCACGGCGAACAGGCCGCACAGGGCCATGGCCAGCGCCTCCAGCAGGAGCAGGATGCCGATGATGCGCAGGACCAGGCGGAAGTTCATGGGAGTCGGAATGCCGGCCTACTCGGCGAGCAGCTTGACAAAGGGTTTGAGTGAGTCCTGGGAGACCACGGCATAGAGGTGGTCTCCCGCGAGCAGCACGTCATCAGGCCCGGGCACATCGGCCTGCACCCCGCGCAACTGCCCGACCAACACGACCCCCTGCGGCCAATTCACCTCATGCACCATGTGGCCTGCGGCAATCGAGCCGTTGCCGACACGGATCTCGATCAACAGCGCCCCCTCGAAGGTTTCGAGCACGTGATAACGGTCGGTGGTGATGAAGCGCTGGACTTCGCGACGCGTGGCTTCGCGCGGACTCACCGCGGCCCTGATCCCGAGATGGCGGCCGCTGGCCGAAATCGCCGCCGCATAGTCGGCGCGGTGGATCAGTGTCAGGCAGCTTTTCACGCCGAGCGTGTGCGCCTGCAGGCAGGACATCACATTGTCCTCATCATCGGCGCTGGTGCCGACGAAGAAATCGGCGCCGCCCACTTGTTCCTCCTCGAGGTCGGCCACCACCGTGGCATCGGCGCAAATCACGGTGGCATTCACCAGGCGGTCCGCCAGCTTGGCACAGAGCACGGGGTCCTTCTCGAAAATCCGCACGTCGCAGTCGACGCTCTCGAGCATCTGGGCCAGCGAGAACCCGTATTCGTTGCCGCCGAAAATAACCACCTTGAGCCGTTGGGCCTTCGCCTGACGGCCCTGCAGCCGGGAGGAAAAGCTCCGGAGCTTGCGCGGCTCGCCGAAAATCATCACCACATCGCCCGCTTCCAGAACCGTCTCGGCATCGGGCACAAAGTGCTTTTCGTCGCGCGACACCATCGCCAGCCGCAGGCCCGGAGGCGCGGCGAGCTTCCGCAAGGTCAGCCCGCAGGCGTCCGCCTTGTCGCCGATCCGGACCTGCTGCAGCTCGATCTTGCCGCGCGCCAGCTCCTCGACGACCAGCGAGTCGGGATTGCGGACATACTTCGCCAATTCGATCGCCGCCAGCCGCTCCGAGCTGAAGATGTGGTCGATGCTGAACTGCCCCTTGAAATCGAAGAGCCATTCCTCACGCTGCAAGCTCGGGTGAACGCGGCTGATCACCTTTTCGACCCCCATCGCCTTGGCGATGGATGCCGACATCATGTTGGCGGTGTTGGAGGAGGTCAGGGAAAGGAAAAGATCGCACTCGCCGACGTCCGCATCCACCAGGTCCTGCACACTCGAGCCGTTGCCGTGAACCACCTTGCAATCGATGACCTGCTCGATTTCGGAGGCCAACTTTTCATCCTTTTCGATGACGGAAATGGTATGCCCCTGCTGGGACAGCACCGATGCGAGGTGCCGTCCGATTTCCCCTGCTCCGACGATGATGATGTTCATGGGAATGCTGCCCGAAGCGCTCGGGGAGGCCGGATCCTAGGGCTGGATCTCCCGGAGGGCAATGCTCAAGGGCAGCCCGGCAGCCGGACGCGGATCCCGCCCCTCGGCGAGGGCGCGCGAGCGGCTGGAGCCGCGGAATCATCCCGCGCCATTCGGATTGGCCCTCTCGTTTCCCAACGCTTCCCAAGGCTGGCGAGGTCTGCCTAGGCTGCGGGCCACGCATGCGCTATTCCCTGATCCTCACCCACCCCGGCGGCGCCCATAAGGACGAGTTCCTGGCCTGCTGCCTCCTGCTTGCCGAACATCCTGTGCCCTTGGTCCGGCGCGAACCGACAGCCGACGACCTCGCGGACCCGGCAATCGCCGTGGTCGATGTCGGCGACTCCCATGACCCGGCGCGCGGCAATTTCGATCATCATCAGTTCCCCCACGACCACCCCCCGACCTGCTCGCTGTCGCTGGTGCTGCAGGAACTCGGACTGTATGAGGATGCCCGGGCCTTTTGCGACTGGCTCGAAACCGCGGAATGGTTCGACACCCGGGGACCGAATGAAACCGCGCGCTGGCTCGGGATCGGCCGCGACACCCTGGCAAAACTCAACTCGCCAGTCGATGTGACCCTCTTGCGCCGCTTCGCCGCCTGCCGCGAACTGCATGCCGGGGAACCGCTGTGGGAAGTGATGCGCTGGATCGGCAGCGACCTCATCCAATACCTGCGCGAGCTGCGGCAACGCCTGGATTTCATCGCCGGCCATGTGGAGTTCTGGACGATCGAGTCCGGAGAGGCATCCTTCGAGGTCCTCTTCCTGCCGCGCACCGAGCCGCTACCCGACGAGCCCTCGGCCGGGCTGGAACGCTACATCGAGGCCGCAAGCAAAGAGGTCGTGGGCATGATCTACCCAGACCGGCGCGGCTCAGGGTATGGCTTGACGCGCTTCCGCGACCACCCGCAGCTGGATTTTACCCGGCTCAAGGACTGCGAGGATGTCCACTTCACGCACGCTCGAGGCTTTGTGGCCAAATCCAGCGCCACCCGCCGGGAGCGGCTGCGGGAACTGATCGGCATCGCAGCGGGATGAGCCACCGCCCGCCCATGGCCATGCGAAGCCGCATGCGACCCTCGCCTGCCGCTGCCAACCAAACTCCACCGCTGTCAAAACATTTGACTCAATAGACCTAGGATCAAACAAGGACTTGCGCGGGTCGTGGATCCGTGGAAACGGTAATCCACCCCCTCGTGTTCCCCCTCCGATCCGCCCCGCCGCATGCGTGAAACCTTGATCATCCTCGGATTGGCCCTCTTGGCCGCCGCGATGCGTTCCGCCCGCTGCCGCTACCTGCGCAAGCTCGGCGCCATGTGCCTGTTGGTGGCGAGCTTCACCCTGATGTATTTCCTCACGGGCAGCATTGCCGCCGGTTGCATCGGCGTCGCCGCCTGGGCATTTTTGCCATGGATCGAGCTGCTCACCCGCATCCGCCGGATGCGCCTGCCGATCGAGAACCGCCTGCACCACCAACCGATCCCGAATCCCTCGTTCTTCCCCCACGCCGCCGAAGCGGCGGCCGCGATGGAGGAGGAGGGCTTCGAGCACGCCTCCGACTGCGGCTGGGAATGGGACGGCATGCACCAGCATTTCCGGCTCTACTGGCATCCGGAAGAACGCGCGGTCGCGGCCATCTGCCTCTGCGAGCAATGCGACGTCGCCTTTGCCTTCATCACCGTCACCTCCCATGACGACCGCGGCCGGATCTGGCGCACCACCAATTTCCCCTTCGCGCCAACCCTCAAATGCGCGCCGGAAGTCCGCTCGAACCACCTGCCCTGCCGCCAGAACTGCTTCCACGAAATCCTCGCCAGCCACCGCAGCTTCCTCGAAAGCCAGGGGCTCGGCCAAGCAAACCTCCGCGTTCCGGATCCGGACGAAATCGAGCAACACATCGAGACCGAGATGCGCAAGCAGGTCGCCCACAACCTCTCGTCCGGCATCATCCGCCTCACCGACGACCAGCACTTCCGCTATTCGAAACGCGGGCTGCTGTTCCTCTGGCTGCAGTTTGTGAAGGACATGGTCAGGTTCTGCTGAACCCAAGCCCATGCAGGCAGCTCCGCCCGCGCGTCAGCGCAGCCTGGCCACCACTTCGGCGGTCGCGGCGGCGGGGTCCTCGGCACAGAGCAGGTCCGACACGGTCACGCAGCGGCGCGCGCCTGCCGCAAGAACCTCATCGAGGTTGTCGCGCTTGATGCCGCCGATGCAGAACGCGGGAATCACCGAGCCCACCTCACGCTCCATGACCGCAATGTCCTGCGTGCCGATTCCCGGCCGGCCCTGCTTGGTCGGCGTCGGGAACAAGGGGCCGAAACCGATGTAGTCAAAGCCCTCGGCCAAGGCGGCCCGGGCCTGATCCAGGGAATGGGTCGAGCGCCCGACAAGCATTGAAGCACCGAGCGCCCCAAGTTGGCGTCGCGCCTCGGCCAGGGATCCGTCGTCCTGACCGATGTGCACCCCGTCCGCACCGAGCTCCGCCGCCAGCGCGGGGAAATCATTCAAAATGAACGGCACCCCCGCCGCCCGGCACAAGGGAATCAAGGTCTTGGCCACACGCGCAATCGTCTCACGGTCCTGCCCCTTGGCGCGCAGCTGCAGCAAATCCGCGCCGCCATCCAGCAAGGCCGCGGTGACCTCCACCGCCCGTTCCTCCGCCACATAGCCGAGGTCCAAAATCGCGTAGAGCCGTGGGTTCTTCACTGTTTCGTTTCTTCGCGTCTTCCCCGACAACCCAGCTCCGGGAACAGAAGCACTAGGCGCTTCGTTCTTCCAGATACCGCGCGACCCAGCCGATGTCATACTTGCCGGCGATGAAGTCCGGATGGTTGATGACCTCCAACTGGAAGGGAATCGTCGTCTTGATCCCGCGGATCGTGAACTCCTTGAGCGCCCGGTTCATCCGCTGGATCGCGATCTCGCGGGTCGCGGCAGTGACGATGAGCTTGGCGATCATCGAGTCGTAATGCGGCGGCACCGTGTAGCCGGAATAGACGTGGGTGTCGACCCGCACGCCCTTGCCACCCGGCGCATACCACAACTCGATCTTGCCGGGGCTCGGCGCGAAGTTGTTGTAGGGGTCCTCGGCATTGATCCGGCACTCGATCGAGTGGCCACGGGGATTGGCATTGAGCACGTGATGCGAAAGCGGCTGGCCGGCCGCCACCCGGATCTGCTCCTTGATCAGCTCGCAGCCCATGACCTCTTCGGTCACCGGGTGCTCGACCTGGATCCGGGTGTTCATTTCCATGAAGTAGAAATTCTCACCCGCCTCGTCGACGAGGTATTCGATGGTGCCGGCATTCTGATAGTTGATCGCCTTGATCAGGTTCACCGACGCGTCGCCCATCTTCTTGCGCAGCTCCGGCGTGAGCAGCGGCGACGGGCATTCCTCGATGATCTTCTGGTTGCGGCGCTGCATCGAGCAGTCGCGCTCGCCGAGGTGGATGTAGTTGCCGTGCGAGTCGCCGATCACCTGGATCTCGACATGGTGCGGGTTGAGCACCAGCTTTTCCAGATAGCAGCTGCCGTTGCCGAAGCAGACGATCGCCTCGCTGGAGGCGGATTGGAACAGGTGCAGGAAATCCTCCTCCTTGAAGCACGGGCGCATGCCGCGGCCACCGCCGCCGGCCGTGGCCTTGATCATCACCGGGAAACCGATCTTCTTGGCCTCCTTGAGCGCCGTCTCGGCATCCGGCATGATGTCGCTGCCGGGCGTGATCGGCACCTGGTTGGCCACCGCCGTCGCGCGCGCGGTGGCCTTGTCGCCCATCATGTTGATCACCTTGGCCGAAGGCCCGATGAACACGATGCCCGAGGATTCGCAGATCTCGGCAAAGCGCGCGTTTTCGGAGAGAAACCCGTATCCCGGGTGGATCGCATCCGCCCCGGTGATCTCGGCCGCCGCGATGATGCGGTCCATCTTCAGATACGATTCCTTGCCGGCCGCAGGCCCGATGCACACCGCCTGGTCGGCAAGTTGGACGTGCATCGAGTCGACATCCGCCTCGGAATACACGGCCACCGACTCGACATCGAGTTCGCGGCAGGCACGGATGATGCGCAGGGCGATTTCGCCACGGTTGGCGACTAGGACACGCTTGAACATGATGGTGAGGGAGGGAGATCGTGGACCGGGAAAAAGGCCGGCTTACTGGATGCGGAACAGGACGTCACCGAATTGGACGGGATTGCCGTCCAATGCGACGCACTCACAGATGGTGCCGGCCTTCTCGGCCTTGATTTCATTCATCACCTTCATGGCCTCGATGATGCAGATCGTCTGGCCAACCGACACGGTACTGCCGACTTCGACGAAATTTGCGGCGTCGGGCGCGGGCTTGCGGTAAAAGGTGCCGACCATCGGCGAGGTGATCTCGTCACCCACGGCCACCGGGGCGGCGGCTGCGGCAGCCGCCGGAGCGGCGGCCAGGGCCGGGGCGGCGGCAGGAGCCGCAACCGAAGCACTCGGCAGGCTGGCGAGCAGGCCGCGAAGGTCATCCAGGTCCGCGCCCTTCTTGAGCTTGAGATGAAAATCCTTTTTGGTGAGATCGAAGTGGGTGAGGCCATGCTCGTTCATGAGCTCAACGATGCGACGAATTTCCTGAAGGTCCACGGTGCGGGAAGGTTGTGAGTTGGATGGGAATGGGCACCATCCCCTCTGGGACGCGCGCCGGTCCTTGAACCTAGGGGCCGGGGGGAAACAGCGTCAAGCGGGAACGCGAGGCGGGCCGGAGCGCAAAAGCGGAAATTGTAGCGGCGGTCTGTGACCGTCGGTGATTGGCTGCCGCAGGCAGCTCCCATCCCGCTTGCGGATGGGGATCCCACCTGCGCTGGGGCGGCCGGTAGCCGCCGAAGTGCGACGGTCACAGACCGCCGCTACAATCTCCACTTTCAGCTTTCCGCATTTCCGCTTTCCGCGCTTTATTTCCGCCCATGCCCCAAGCCCTCCACACCCTGCCCCGGACCGCCATGGCCGGTGAAATGGTGCCCGCCCATTACTTCCAGCGGCTCGCAACCGAGGAAATCCAGCGGCCGGGCCGCCCGCTGGAAATCGATCTGGGCTGCGGCGATGGCTCGTTCCTGATCGCCATGGCCAAGCAGTATCCGGACCGGGATTTCCTCGGCGTCGAACGCCTGCTCGGCCGGGTCCGCAAGGTCTGCAAGAAAATCACCCGTCAGGCCCTCGGCAACGCCCGGGTGCTGCGCCTCGACAGCCGCTACACCGTCGAGTGGCTGCTGCCCGAAGCCTCGGTCTCGCGCATCCACCTGCTCTGCCCGGACCCCTGGCCGAAAGCCCGCCACCACCGCCGACGCCTCGTCCAACCGGAATTCCTCGAGGCGGTCCACCGCTCCCTCGTCCCCGGCGGTGAATTCCTCTTCATGACCGACCATGAGGAATACTTCGAATGGGCGGTCGAAACATTCAGCTCCCACGGCCGCTTCGAACGGCTTCCTTGGGAGGAAGAAACGTTTTTCTATCCGAAAACCGATTTCCAGGAACTCTGGGAAAGCGAAGGCAAATCGATGTTCCGCCTCCGCGGACGGAAAAGGATCTGAAGAAGGGATATTGGAAATTGGAGATTTGATATTAGGGGGAGAGGGAGAGAGGAGTTTCGGAAGCCGGAGTTTCAGCAAGAGAGAAAGGGGATGAGCTACATACCAAATCTTTCTCATCTTCGCCGAAAATCCGGAACTCTGGCCTCCGGTCTATTCTCAATCTCCCCCAATATCCTAATATCCAATCTCCAATGTCCCTTCACTTCTTCTTCAACTTCCACGTCCGCCCATCGACAAAGCCGACGAGACACAGCGCCCCCTCCTCATCGACCGTGATCGTCACCGCCCCGGATTGCGATTGATCGATCCACCGCAGCCCGCGCGCGCTCCAATAATCGACGAGACGCTGATCCACCTGCTCCCCCGCCGGATAGGCATCGTTGGCAATCACCACCACCTGCGGATTCACCGCCTCCAGGAAGGGATCGCTCAAGGACAAATCCGAGCGGTGCTTGCCGGCAAGGATGAGGTCGGCGGAAACGTC
Source organism: uncultured bacterium (assembly GCA_965650215.1). GTDB lineage: Bacteria > Verrucomicrobiota > Verrucomicrobiia > Verrucomicrobiales > Akkermansiaceae > Luteolibacter. Next base: position 11,207 of record CBFGOB010000048.1, read on the forward strand.
AAGGCCCGCATCGAGCATCGCCTGCTCGATCCGCATGCCCGCATCGCTGGTCCAAAGGACTTTCCATCCGCGCCAATGCAGGCGCGACACCAGCACCCGGTGGTCGGCCAGGGCATTGACGGCATGCGGGTCCGGCACATGCAGCCATTCCAGCACCGCCCCATCGGGCATGGGCAGGGACGGGATTTCATCCGCGTAATGCAACGTCACCCCGGCCCGCGGCGCGTCCTGCAGCCACGCGCGGTAGGCCTCGCTCCTGGCGACGCGCACCGGCATCAGCGCCTGTCGCAAGGGCAGCAGGTCCCAGACCGGTGGTCCGCCACCAAGGTGTCCGGCATCAGGGTGGCTGAGCACGACCGAATCCGGACGCAGCTGCAGGCTGCGCAGCGAGGGAAGCACCTGACGCTCGAAACTCCGGCGGCCACCGCAGTCAAACAGGACCGCCGAACCGTCACCGCCGGCAAAGCAGGCGGCACCGTCCCCACGATCGAGGTCATGCACCAACAGCATCGCCTGCCGGGGCCGGCCGAATTGGTGGTGCCCGCCCGGCACTGCGGCAAAACCCTCGGCAACCCACACGCAGGCGCGGGCGACCAGAGCATTCGACCGGTTGAGCCCTTCGGACATGCCAAGGCCCAGAGGGCTCAGGACCACCGACCCCAGCGCCACCAGCAAGAGCACGAACACCATCGGCACCAGCACCAAGCCGGCCAGCACGGAAACCGGGGTCAGCAATCCGAAATGAAACCAGGTCAGCGGCGTCGTGCCGATTCCCGCCGTCAGCGAAACGCTCAGCGACTGGGCCAGCCACTGGCGCGAACGCAGGCTGAACCTGCGCAGCCGCCCCATCTGCCGGTCCGGCAAGTG